>RFIM01000016.1 GCA_003695215.1 Chloroflexota bacterium | reverse complement strand
TGCTGAGAGTATAGCGCACTTTGGCAGATCAAACAGGCGCGTTGCTATTCGAACTGATCAGCGCTATGCTTATTGCCTGAGCTTGAAAAGGATTCCAGAGTCAAGCAATCCGAAAGGACGTAATCATCATGAATGCCACTTGCCCTGAGTGCGAAGCTGCCCTGACGCTCACGGACGTGCTGCGCGGCGAGATCATCACTTGTCCTGAGTGCGGCGCCGAGCTGGAAGTCACAGCGCTCGATCCCATCCAGCTCGAGCTGGCGCCAATGGAGCAAGAAGACTGGGGCGAATGAGCAGTGAGCCAGTCATTGCGCGTAGGCATCATTGCCTCTCGCATCCGCGTTGAGGAGAAGCTGCTTCTAGCTGCTTTTGAGGCGCGCCACATCACGCCGACCTTGATCAATGACGATGAACTGATCCTGAGCCTTAGTGCGCAGAGCTCGCCTTTGCCGTACGATCTAATTTTAGAGCGCTCGGTGAGCACTTCGCGCGGCTTGTACGCGCTGCGCGTGCTGGAGACGCTTGGCAACACGGTCATCAATCGCTGGCACGTTGCCAACACATGCGCCGATAAGCTGCTGACCACAACGGCCTTACATGCGGCGGGCGTGCCGCAGCCAGAAGTCGAGATCGCTTTCACGGCTGAGGCAGCGCTGCAGGCGATTGAGCGCATGGGCTATCCTGTGGTGCTGAAGCCTGTGATCGGCTCGTGGGGCAGGCTGTTGGCCCGAGTCAATGATCGAGCAGCGGCTGAGGCGCTCTTGGAACACAAGGAAGTGCTAGGCGGCTATCAGCACAGCATCTTTTACATTCAGCGCCTGATCAACAAGCCGAATCGCGACATTCGCGCCTTTGTGGTCGGCGACAGATGCATCTGCGCCATCTACCGCAACAGCGAGCACTGGATCACGAATACAGCGCGTGGCGGCAAGGCGGAGAATTGCCCTGTGACGCCTGAGCTGGAGGCGCTAGCCGTCCGTGCGGCGCAAGCAGTTGGCGGCGGAGTCCTGGCTGTGGACGTGCTGGAAGACCCTGAGCGCGGCCTGTTGGTCAACGAGATCAACCACACTATGGAATTCCGCAACAGCCTTGCGCCAACAGGTGTGGATATTCCTGCGCACATCGTGGATTACGCGCTGCGCTATGTGGCAGAGGTGCGCGCATGAGCGAGAAAGTGCGCGTCTCGATCGTGGGCGCCTCAGGTTACAGCGGCGGCGAGCTGATTCGCCTGCTCTTGGCGCATCCTCACGTGACCTTGCAGCAGGTCACTTCCGAGTCGAACGCCGGCAAGCCGATCCACACAGTTCATCCGAACCTGCGCAAAGTGAGCAACTTACAGTTCGTCTCGGCGACGGCGCTACAAGCCTGTGACGTGCTGTTCCTTGCGCTGCCACACGGCGAGGCGCAGCGGCGCATCGCACACTTTGCAGCGCTAGCGCCGTACCTGATCGATCTCTCAGCCGATTTTCGGCTGCGCGATCTGGCGCTTTATGAGCGCTACTATGGCGAGCCGCACGCTGCGCCTGAGTGGGTCGATAAGTTTGTGTATGGCTTGCCTGAGATCAACCGTGAGGCGTTGCGCGGCGCTAGATACGCCAGCGGCATCGGCTGTAATGCCACAGCCGCTATCTTGGCGCTTTTGCCGTTAGTGCGGGCGGGCTTGATTGACACAAGCAAGCCGATCACAGTGGACTTGAAAGTCGGCTCTTCAGAAGGCGGCGCCACGGCCTCACAAGCCAGCCATCATCCTGAGCGCAGCGGCGCTGTGCGGACTTTCGCCGCTGTTGGGCATCGCCATGAGGCTGAAGTGGCGCAGGCGCTCGGCCTGAGCAACGTCTATCTCTCGGTCAATGCCATAGAGATGGTGCGCGGCGTCATGGCGACGGCGCAAGTCTTCAGCGCAGTTGGCGTGGACGACAAGCAACTGTGGAAGGCCTATCGCGCCGTCTACAGCGACGAGCCGTTCGTGCGCATTGTTCACGACAAGAGCGGCGTCCATCGGCATCCTGAGCCGAAGTGGCTGGCAGGTACGAACTTCGCCGATGTTGGCTGGGAAGTTGAGCCTGCGAGCGGCCGCATCGTGGCTTTAGCGGCACTGGACAATCTAGGCAAAGGCGCTGCGGGCAGCGCTGTGCAGTGCATGAACTTGATGCTCGGCTATCCTGAAGAGACAGCGCTCACCTTCTGCGGCTTACATCCATGAGGCAACTTGAAAGCATTTTGTTTTGCCCTGCAGGGCGCTTCGGGCTACAATGCTGGGCATAGAATGCGAACCTGGACAGCTCAACGCAGGTGGAGGGTTGAAGCGTGGGGCATTGGGCGAATAAGTACGTCATTGGCTTGACGGGCAATATCGCTATGGGCAAGAGCGCCGTGCGCAAATTGCTGGAGCATTTTGGCGCTTACACCATTGACGCAGACGGTTTAGCGCATCAAACCATGGCGCCTGGCGCGCCTGCCTATTTGCCTGTGGTCGAGACCTTCGGGCGCTGGATATTGGATCGGGATGGCAGGATCGACCGCTCTAAGCTGGGCGCGGTCGTTTTTTCTCATCCAGAGGCTTTGGCGCGCCTGGAGGCGCTCACGCATCCGCTGGTCTCGCAAGGGATCGACACGCTCATCAGCCGCGCCAAGCAGCCGATCATCGTCATCGAGGCGATCAAACTCTTGGAAGGCAAGCTGGCCGATAAAGTCGACGCGATCTGGGTTGTGGATTGCAAGCCTGAGCTGCAGCTGCAACGCCTGATCGAGAAACGCGGCATGAGCGAGCAAGAGGCGCGCAAGCGCATCGAAGGGCAGAATCCGCAGCGCGAGAAGCTAGCACGCGCGCACGTGGTGATCGCCAATAACGGCACGCCGCAAGAACTCTGGGCGCAGGTCGAGGCGGAATGGCAGAAGCTGCTCAACGCGCTCAGGCTGAGTCGGCGCGAGGATGCGCAGAGCGTCAGCATCGCAGTGCCGCCACAAAGCCACACGCCTCCTACCAAGACGGCACTGCCGCCTTTGCACCCAACACCTGAGGCAGCGCCATCAAAGGCAGACACGCCCTCCCTCCAAAAGGCCGCGCCACAGCCATCAGCCGCCATTACCGTAGATATTCGGCGCGGCATGCCTAAGAACGCAGAGCAGATTGCCCAAGTGCTGAGCCGAATGCTCGGCAGGCCTTTCTCGCGCATCGACGTCCTGACCGCCTTTGGCGAGAAATCCTACCTTTTGGCAGAGATAGACAGCAAGATCATGGGCTTGGCAGGCTTCCAAGTGGAGAACTTGATCACGCGCGTAGATGAGTTCCTGCTGCTGCCCGAAGCGCCAATCGAGCCTGTAGCGCGCGCTTTGATCCAAGCAGTGGAGAACGCTTCAAAGGAGCTACAAAGCGAGGTCGGCTTTGTGTACTTGCCTATGAACGCTGCTGCGGCAATCGTTCAAGTGTTCGCACATAGCGGCTATGAGCGCATGGAGCTCGAGGCGATCCAAGTGCCTGCCTGGCGCGAGGCCGCTCAGGAATCGCAGCCGCCCAACACGCAAATTTTCGCCAAGAAGCTGCGCCCTGATCGCGTTTTGAAGCCGCTTTGATGCAGGATAGGTGAGCTATGGAACGTTTGAAGAAGTTGCCCGTGCTTGGCGCTCTAATCGCCTTTGCCAATGCGCGTCCGCGCCTGGCTGCCTGGATCGTCCTCTCGCTCGGCATCGTGATTCTGCTTGTGATCGAGGCGCGCGACGTCGGTTTGCTGCTTGGCCAATGGATTGCGTTGATCGCGGCCTCAGTGATTGTGGCAGGCCTGTGCATCTGGATCGTGAGCTGGGAAGATCAGGACGAGTCGGCCGGGAAATCAGCGGAGCAGTGAGGTGAGGCGGTCAACTGACCGCCTCACAGCTTGAGCTCACTTAGGGTCTTCCATATCTGGAATGGCGCGTGTGTAAACGCCTGGCGGCACCTTTTGCGGCGTGCCTGGCACGCCTTCAGGTGGTGGATCGAGCAGCATTTCCTTCGTGTAAATGGCGTCACGCCGATTGGTAAAGCTGAGCTGATGCTCGTGCTCCAGCACGATCGCCTCAGTTGGGCAGGCATCTTCGCAGTAGCCGCAGAAAATGCAGCGCAACATGTTGATCTCGTACGTCTTAGCGTAGCGCTCGCCAGGCGAGTAGCGCTCCTCGTCCGTGTTCTCAGCAGCTTCAACCCAGATCGCATCTGCAGGGCAGGCTGCTGCGCACAGCGAGCAGCCGATGCACTTCTCCAAGCCGTTATCGTAGCGCTTCAAGTGATGGCGCCCTTTGTAGCGCTCGCGCGGCGGACGCTCCACTTCCGGATAGCTGATCGTCACAGGTTCCATGCCGACGTGCTTGATAGTCGTCAGCAAGCCCTTGATAATGTTCATCGGAAACTCCTCAACCTGACCGACTCGTTTGACTAGAGAATACCTAAGCCGCTGAAGGCGAAAGGGCCTTAAGAGCGAGCTCAATCGCCGCTCGATTGGCTATCATCAAGGCGCACGGCGCGCTGCACGTTGCGCAGCTGGCGCAGCGTGCCGTTGAACAGCCAGACGGGTACCATCAGCAGGACGCCGACCGCGCCCAGGAGCTGAAAGCCCAAGCTGCGCTGCTCCAGCTGCACTTGCTCAAAGCGCGAAGGCGCTTCATCGTCGGCGCGCCCTTGCAGCATCACAGCGCCGACGATCACTGTCGCCACGCCGCCGCTGATCCACGCCACAGCGCCGGCTGCTTGCCCAAAGGCATCGCCGACGAGCACTGCCAGCGCCGTCCAGCCGGCTGCCACAAGCGCTAACGGGAACAGCACTTTCCAGCCCAGCGCCATCAGCCGATCGTAGCGAATGCGCGGCAGAGTGGCGCGCAACCAAATCATGCCGAGCAGGAAGAGGATCACCTTGACGGCATATACAACCGGACCGAGGATCGGGAACTGATCCACTAGGATGAAGTGGTAGCCGCCAAAGAACAGCGCCACTGCCACAACGCTGACTGAGATCATGCTGATGTATTCGGCCATGAAGAACAGCGCGAACTTCATGCCGCTGTACTCGGTGTGATAGCCTGCAGTCAGCTCTTGTTCCGCTTCGGGCAAGTCAAATGGCGCCCGATTCACCTCTGCTAAAAGCGCCACCAGCAAGATGATCGCCGCCACAGGATTTTGGAAGACGTACCAGCCGAGAATCGAGGGCGAGGCTTGCGAATCGATGATCGTCTGCAGGCTCATCGAGCCTGTGATGATGATCGGAATGGACATGCTGACGCCCAGGCTCAGCTCATAGCTGACCATCTGCGCAGAGGCGCGCAAGCCGCCAAGCATGGAATACTTGTTGTTGCTCGCCCAGCCTGCCAGCACGATGCCGTACGTGCCTAAGCTGAACCAGGCCAATAGGAACAAAATGCCGACGTTGACATCCGTCAGGCCGAGCGGCACGCGATACCACAAGCCATCAAACCACGGGATCAGCAGCGGCGGGCCGAGCGGCACAACAGCTACTACCATGATCGATGGGATGACTTTCAAGACGGGCGCCATCCAGAAAATGATGCGGTCGGCATTGGTCGGCGTCACGTCTTCCTTGAAGAACAGTTTGATGGCGTCTGCGATCGGAAACAGCAAGCCGAACGGGCCGGCGCGATTCGGGCCCAGCCGCGCTTGGATGAAAGCGATGAAGCGCCGCTCTAAAAGCGTAGTGTAGGCGAAGCCTGTCAGCAGCGTGAGGAAGATCAGCAAGCTGATCACCACAGCGCGAATGACCTCACAGCCGCCTGAAGCCGCGCACTCGACGATCAGGTTCGGATCAACGTTAAACATGCTCTGCGACCTGCACTTTCTCCACTGTGACACTGACTGGCACATCAGGCACAAGGGCGCCCAGATGACGCGCTACCAGGGCCGCGCCCTTTGGAACGCTGACGGCTACCCGCGCCTTCAGCTCCACGGCGCCTTGAGCAAAGCGTACCTGCACCTGATCACCTTCAGCGATATTGAGCAACTTGGCATCTTCCCAGTTCAGCAGAGCGTACGGCGCAGGGATGTGTGAGTGCATCAGTGCGCTGCTGGCAGCAAAGGCAGGCTTGCGATCGTACAGCTCCGTGATTGGCACGAGCAGCAGCTCGCCTTCGGCGCGCGCAGGCAGCTCAACTGCGCTGATAGGCGCCGTGCTGACCGCCTCGCCGCGCTCAGAAGCTGTGGCCCATTGGATGCCCAGACCGCCTTTATTATCGTAGGCTGTGCCGCCATAGTAAAGGTCCGCGCCGCCGACGTCAGGGAACTGCTTCTCGACCTTGGCCAAGTTCGGATAGCTCATCTGCGCGTAGAGCGGCACCTGCTGGGTGATGCTCTGCATGACGGCAGCCGCTGAGAGCTTCGGCTTCGGCCCGCCCAGCAATCTGCCGATCTCAGCGAAGACGCGCCAGTCAGGGCGCGTGTGATCGAGCGGCGTTTGCGCGGCATAGAAGCGCTGGACGCGCCGCTCGCCGCTAGTGAAAGTGCCATCGCGCTCAGCAAAACTTTGGCGCGGCAAGACCACGTCCGCCTGCTGTGCAGTCGCCGTCATGAACAGCTCTGAGACGACCAGGAAAGTCTCTTTAGCGCCCGAGAGCGCTGCTGCGCTCAGCGCATCGCCGCCGAGCAAGTCCGCATCAGCCAAGAACAGCACTTTGGGCAGCTCAGCCAGGATCGCCTCAGTTGCCTCAGCTGAGAAGCCGAGATCGAAGGCGCCTTGCGTGTTGGCGCCTGCCCATACGCCGATCAGGCCGTTGTTTGGCCTGCCGTAATGGCCTGTCTCGATCAGCTTATTGGCAGCTGCCTGCATCAGCGCAGCGTGCCCAGCGCGGCTCATGCCTTCGCCGCCGACCAGCATGATCACGTTGTTCAAGCCATCAAGGCTGAGCGCACTCAGCGCCGCGAGCTCGCCGCCATATGGCGGTCGGATGATATCGCCCTTGTTCCTGACAAAGCGATCCAGCTCTGTGTAACGCGCATTGATGGTAATCAGGCGCACGCCGCGATCGGCAGCAACTTTGGTGCGCAGGTACCAGATCGGCGCCTCTTCCTCAAGGTCAGTCGCGATCACCACAATGGCATCGCCCTTGCCCAAGTCCTTGAAGTTTGTGCCGACACCGACGCCGACTGCCGCCACTTGCGCCGCGCCTGTCAAGCGGTACGGATAAACGCCCAAGCGCGAGCCGCCTGCGCGTTCCACCATCTGGCGCAGTTCCCATAAATCCTCGTTTGAGAGCATGCCGCCCGCAATTGCGGCAACGCTGCCCTGCGCCGCTTGCACATGCTCCGCGATCACGCTCAGCGCCTTCTCCCATGTGGCAGGCACCAACCTGCCATTGTGGCGCACCAACGGACGGCTGATCCGCTCCACATGGCGCGAATGATGATGCCCGAAGCGTCCCTTATCGCAAATCCAAATCTCGTTCACGCCTTCATGTTGGCGCGGCATAATGCGCTTGATGACGATCTTGCCGCCCGCCTCGCGATCCAAGCGCGTGCTAGCGCTAATGTTGCAGCCTACAGGGCAATGCGGGCAGATGCTCGGCACTTCAGTCAGCTCCCAAGGGCGTGCGCCGAAGCGGAAGTCCGCTGTGGTGAGCGCACCAACCGGACAGATATCCGTAGTGTTGCCGCTGAAGTAGGTATCAAAAGGCGGATTGCTGGTCGTGACAATCTGCAGGCGCCGCCCGCGTTCATGGAAAGCCAAGACAGCGTCGCCGACGTATTCCTCTTGGAAGCGCGTGCAGCGCGCGCACTGAATGCAGCGCTCCCGATCTAAGAAGATCAAATCGCCGAGCGGATAGTGCTTATCCAGATGCATCTTCTCATCGAAGATGAAGCGACTCTCGCCTGAGCCATAGCGCATGGTCAAGTTCTGCAACGGGCACTCACCGCCTTTATCGCAGATCGGGCAATCCAGCGGATGGCTGGTCAGGATGAATTCGATGATGTCATCGCGCGCCGCTTTGACCGCCTCGGTCGTGGTACGAATTGCCATGCCGTCAGTGACAGTTTGAGTGCAGGCTGTAGCTAGTTTCGGTTGCCAGCGCACCTTGAGCTTGCCGTTCTCATCGGTCAGCAAAGCGCCGCTGGCTCGGTCTATCTCAACCTGCCCAAGCTCAACAAGGCACATGCGGCACATGCCGACGGGCGCCAACTTCGGATGATAGCAGAAGACGGGAATGTCGTTCCCGTGCAACTTGGCAGCGTCCACAAGGTTCATGCCCTTCGGGACGCGATATTCAATGTCGTCGATGAACAGGCGAACAGTGTCAACCATTAATAAAGCCTCCGACGTGTGCCGATACTCTAGTTCACGAGCAATGCCGCAGCCCTTCCTGAGCGCGATCAGCCAACAAGCTGTGCAGGTAGCCCCAGTCCGTCTCGCCAATAGCTGCAATCAGCAGCAAGCCGCGCCGAAAGTCCTCTGCAGCGCCATCACGGTCGCCTAGCGCCAAGCGCAGCTCGCCGCGCAGCACATAGTTTATCGGATCATCAGGCGCTGCAGAAATTGCCGCTGTGAGTGCTTCCAAACGTTGCTCTTGTATTGACTCATGGCGCTTGCGCGCTGCAGGTTGCGCTGAATCAGCCTGCGCCTCAGGCTCAGCCTGTGCTGACCCCTCTGAAGGCACGGCATCGGCCGCTTCCTCTGCGAGCGCCTCAACAGCTAGCGCTTCAGGCTGCTCAGCGGCGCTGGAAGATTCAGGCTCTTGTGACTCAGGCGTGTTCGGATCGCGCTCAAGCTCGGACATCGGCATTCCTCAGCGCAGAGCAAGCCGAGCGCCTGCTCTGCGCGTGTGACTAATCGCCCGCTGCTGCCAGCGCCGCAGGCTTGCGCGCAGGCGCCTTAACTGCGGGCTTGGCAGGCTCAACGTAGGCATAAAACTCATCGCGCCAATACTTCAAGGCGCTCAGCACAGGGCTGGTGGCGAAATCGCCGAGCGCGCACAGGCTCTTGCCCTGCATCTGCTTGGCCACTGACTCGATCAGCTCAACATCGGCGCGCGTTGCCTTGCGCGCATAGATCGCCTTGAGCCGTTGCTCCAACCAATAGGTGCCTTCACGGCAAGGCGTGCATTTGCCGCAGCTCTCATGGCGGAAGAACTTGATCATCTTGAGTGTCGCCCAGACCATGTCCGTATCTTCATCCAAGATGATCACGGACGCTGAGCCGAGCGTCGAGCCGAGCGCAGCCACGTCTTCATAGGTCAAGGGCGTGTCCAAGACCTTGTCCGTGCCTGGCAACAATGGACCAGAGGCGCCGCTCGGCAAAATTGCTTTGAGCCGCTTGCCGTTGCGCACGCCGCCTGCCAACTCGATCAGCTCGCGGAACGTCTTGCCGAGCGGTAGCTCATAGTTGCCCGCCTTGGCGATGTGCCCGCTCATGCAGAAGATTTTCGGCCCAGGCGATTTCTCAGTGCCGATGCTCTTGTACCACGCCGCGCCATTCACCAGGATTGGCGGCACGTTGGCGAGCGTCTCCACGTTGTTGATGACGGTCGGGCGCGCGTATAAGCCCGCCACAGCTGGGAAAGGCGGACGCACGCGCGGCTGGCCGAGCTTGCCCTCGATGCTGTTGAGCATGGCGCTCTCTTCGCCGCAGATGTAGGCCCCGGCGCCCCAGTGGACGTATATCTCGCAGCTCCAGCCCGAGCCGCCGATGTTCTGCCCAACCCAGCCGCCCGCGCGCGCCTTCTCGATCTCGCGCTCAAGGTTGAAGCCAATATCCCAAAACTCGCCGCGCACATAAATGTAAATCGCGCTCGCTTGAATGGCGTAAGCGCAGATCAGCGCGCCTTCGATCAGCTGCTGAGTATTCTTCTCTAGAATCTGGCGATCTTTGAAGGTGCCCGGCTCGGATTCATCCGCATTAACCACGACGTATTTCGGGCCTTCCACATCAGGCACAAACGACCATTTCACGCCCGTTGGGAAGCCCGCGCCGCCGCGCCCGCGCAGATTCGACTCCTTCACAACAGCGATCACCTCTTTCGGCGACATGCTCAGCGCTTTGCGCAAGCCTTCATAGCCGCCATGCTGCACGTAAACCTCGTACGTGCCGATCTCAGGAATATCTTGGTCACGCAGCAAGATGTTCGGCATGATCTTCACTTCCCTCTCGACTCAACTCATCGTCCTCATCTGTTTGTCCCGCTTTTGAGGGCCCTTGCGCCGCGAGCGCCAGGCCAAATGCTACCAAGCCACTGAAAAGCATCGCGCTGAAGCCGCAAACCGCCACCATTGCGCCATTGTAGAGCGCCATACTGCCCGCATAGAGCATGCCCAACAGCGCCATCAACATCAGAGCGAGCAAAGCCGTTTGGTTGCCGCGCCGCCACGCCGCTATGCCGCTCACACTGCCGATCAGCCACACAGGATAGATCAGCGCATCGCTGATCAAGCCGCCTGTATCGCCCTGCTCTAGGCGCGCCGCCAAACGCTGTGGATGCGTCATGCTCGCCCAAGCTGGGTCTTCGCTACGCGGCGAGCGCCATTGCATTAAGATCAGCGCCATCAGGGCTACAAAAGCGCCCAAAAGCGCCAAGAGCAACACGCCGCGCAGCGACTCGAGCACCGACGACTCCTCAAATGGCATAGCCGCACGTCAATCTCCGCTGGCAGGCGCCTCAGCAGTTGCTTCGGCGCGCCACTGCGCGATCAGCGCCTTCATCTTCTCCATGTCCAGGTTCTCGACATAGCGGAAATTGCACTGGAGCAT
>RFIM01000135.1 GCA_003695215.1 Chloroflexota bacterium | reverse complement strand
GTGGGCCTGCCCTTGCGCTGCTGCTAGTGGGGTTGTTGGCCACAGGCGAGAACGCGCTGAGCATCTACCAGCTCATCTTTGTGATAAGCGTGTTGCCAGGACTGCTGGCAGCGGCCAGCATCCTGTTCTTAGTGCGCGAGCGCGCGGATCGCCGCGTGGGTGCGCGCGCCTTTGGCGCATCGCTGCGCGCCTTGCCACCGCGCTTCCGCCGCTACCTGATTGGCATTGCCATCTTTGGCGTCGGCGATTTCTCGCACACTTTGCTGATCCTCTACGCTGTGACGGCGCTCTCGCCGAGCCTTGGCGCAGAAGCAGCGAACAGCCTGGCGATCCTGCTGTACACGATCCACAACGTCTTCTATGCCCTTGGCGCCTATCCATTCGGCTGGCTAGCTGATCGGATCGGCAAGCGGACGATGCTGATCGCAGCCTATTGCCTGGCTGTGCTGATGAATCTGCTCTTGATCAGTGCGCCGAGTGCGATTGCCATCATTGCGCTGATCTTTGTGCTTGGCGGCGTGGTCTATGCGGCGCAACAAGCGCTTGAGCGTGCCATTGCCGCGGACTTGGTGGACGAGTCGGTCCGCAGCACAGGTTTTGGCGCTCTAGCGGCTATCAACGGTGTTGGCGATTTCATTTCCAGCCTGGTTGTTGGCGCGCTCTGGACGGTCTTTTCGCCGAGCGTGGCCTTTGGCTATAGCCTGCTCATGACGGCGCTCGGCGCGCTGACAACCAGCTATGTGCTGCGCCAGAGATAGGCTGATTGATGCGCGTTCAGATGAGTGGCGTGAATGCACACATCAGCGCCGATCAGCGTGCCAGTGCCTTGAGTTGGCACTTTGGCATCGTGCGCGCTATGCTCAAGTGAGAAAGGACTCGCTGCTCAAAACTGTGATGAGCATCCGCCTGTGAATTTCGCTTTCGCCTTGCGCCGTATGCGCCGCTCTTGGCGGCAACTCGCCGTCTTATTGATCGGAATCTGCCTTGTGACGGCTTTCTTCGCGCTGCCGCCGCTTTATGTGCGTGCTATGGTGCAGTCAGGCATTCGCTTCACGCTCGATTCAGCGCCTGCGGAGCGCCTGACGCTGACATTGATCAATCCGCAGCCTTTCGCACCTGCGGATTGGTCGTTCATCACTGCGCAGCTAGGCGATCTGGTCGGCGGCCTGACGCGCATCGCGCGCTCAGCGGCAGCCTTCGGCGGCTTCAGCTACCAATACGGCGAGCCGACCACAGAGCTCACGCCGCGCTCAGAGTTCAGCTTTCACGCTTACGCCTTCTCCGATATCGAAAAGCACCTGCGCGTCTTGGAAGGACGCTTGCCGATGCGCCTTGCGCCGCCCGATTCGCCTGAGCGCATCGCGCTGACTGAAGAGGAGCGCATTGATAAAGGCATCGGCATGTATTCTACAGGCGATGTCGAGGCTGTCATTGGCGTTGAAGCCGCACGCCAGAGCGGCTATGGCATCGGCACGCGCTTCGCCATTGGCGAATTTCCTGCTAACCGCGTGGTTGTGCATATTGTTGGCATCGTGGAGGCTGCCGATCCTGATGATCTGCTTTGGCAAGGCAATCGGCGCGCCTTAGAAGGCGAAGTGATTCAAGTCGGCTTGACGGACAGGCAATACCAGCTCGCCTTCATTGTGACCGAAGGCGCCTATAGCGATTGGATCGCCAAAGCGACGCAAACTCTGCGCAGCGGCCAGAACAACAGCTACGTCTGGCTGATTCGGCTCAACGGCCAGGCTGTGACTGCAGATACGCTGAGCACGATGCGCGAGCGGCTGAAATTTGTGGTGGATAAACTGACAGCCGATTATCGCGGCTTGCTGAGCGCTAATCCACTGTTGCGCGATCTGGATCGCTATGTGGATCAAGTGGCGCGCACTGAGCCACCGCTCATCCTGCTGGCAGGCGCCGTGCTGCTGTTGATGCTCTATCATTTGATCACAACGGTCAGCTTGTATCTACAGACACAAGCGGAAGAATGGGCCGCTTTGAGCAGCCGCGGCGCAAGCGTCGGGCAATTGGTGCGCCTACAAGCGCTGACCATGCTGATCTTGTGTGTCATCGGCGCGATCCTTGGCGCGCCGCTAGCGCTACTGCTGCTGAACGCGCTATGGTTGATCGGTCCCTTAGGCGCTGCTCAAGGCGGCGCGCCAATCGCAGGCATCCCTGCCAATGCCTACTGGCTCAGCGCATTGGCAGCAGCAGCAGCATTCATCATGCTGAGCGCGCCTGCCTTGCCATCAGCGCGGCGCAGCTTGGCGCAGTTCAAGCAGCTGGCAGCGCGTCCGCCACAGCTTCCGACTTGGCGGCGCTACGCGCTTGACCTGATCTTGATCGTGGTCGGACTCGGCTTCATAGCGCGCCTGCTGTTCTTTGTGGAAGGCGATCTCGGGCAGACGCTCAGCCTGCTGCTCGACAATCCGCCTGAGCTCATTCAGCGAATTGTTGATGGCGCGGCGCGCACAGGTGGCTTGTCCGATCCGTTCAATCTGCTCGGCGCGGGCCTGTTGCTGAGCGGCATGGCCTTGCTCTGGTTACGGCTATTCCCTGCGCTGCTGGCCTTGATCAGCCTGTTCACGCGGCGCAGCAACGGTTTGACGGCGCCGCTCTCGATTTGGAATGTCGAGCGCGATCCGAGCCATTACGCGCAACTAGTGCTTTTGCTGATCGGCACGCTAGCGCTAGGCACGGCTGCGCTCGGCTTGAGCCACACTCGCGAGATCGGCGCATGGGCAGCGGCGCGCGCCGTGACAGGCGGCGCCGTCAGAGTTGTGCTTGATGGGCGTGACGCGCCTGACCTGGATGCGTGGCGCGCCCTGCCGGAAGTACGTGGCGCCGAATCCATCCTGCGCGTTGAGTCCGCCCAGCAAGCTGGCACAGTCAGCTATACGCTGCTTGGCTTGCCGCTGCAACGCTTCAGCGCAACTTTCCCCGAGACGGCACAGGCGCTCATGCCCTTGCAAGGGCAAGATATAGCTGTGCGGCGGACTTTCAATCGCCAAACGCGCCAACCTGCTGAAGTTTCCGTTGTGCCTGCAGTGATCTCGGAGCGCTTGGCGCGCGAAGTTGGTGCAGCGCAACGGCCCGATCGGCAGCCGTTGCGCATCGGCAACGAAGCCGTGATCGAGCTGCTTTTGCCAAACAACACGCGCTGGCCAGTTCATTTCCGTGTGATGAACGTTGTGCGCAGTTTTCCCTCGCTCAACGAGTCACAGCAGTTCTTGCTGATGGAACAGGCGCATCTGGGCAGGCTGATTTTCGCAACGCCTGCCACAGCGCTTGTGGTGCGCCCTGTGCCAAACGAGATTTGGCTTGACCTGCCACAAGGCGCGCCGAGCGCGGCGCTTCAAGCGCAGATCGCGGCACAGACGGGCTATCAGAGCGCGCTATATGCTTGGGAAAGCTACACCGATCTGCTGCGCGAGCCATTGCCTGCTGCTGTAGCAGGGATGCTCTACGCGGGCTTTTGGGTCTCGCTGCTGCTGAGCGTGCTGGACTTCACCTTCTATCTGGCAGTGACGGCGCGGCGGCGTGCGCTGAGCTTCGCTGTGCTGCGCGGGCTCGGCTGGGATGCTAACCAAATCTGGGCGCTTTTGGCAGTCGAGCAGACGGCGCTGATCGCGCCTGCGCTAGTAGTCGGAATCGGCTTGGGCGTGTTGCTGGCTTATGTGATCCTGCCTTTCCTGACGTTGTTCGGTGGCGTGGCGCTCAGCTTGCCCAGCGCAGGCTTACTCGGCGTGCTGCTGGCACTGCTCGCCGCTTTTGCAGCCCTGATCGGCGCTGTAGCCTGGTGGCTGCGCCGCATGGAGATCCATCGCGCCTTGCGCCTTGGCGAGGAATAACTTGAATGG
>RFIM01000134.1 GCA_003695215.1 Chloroflexota bacterium | reverse complement strand
GTCGGGCTAGAGACGCTCGGTCTGACCAATCTTGGACAACAGTACTGGAATTTGACAGCGCCAGCGCTCTATGAGCAAGCCATTCGCAACCGCGAGGGCATTCTGGCGCACTTGGGCCCGCTTGTCTGCCGTACAGGCAGCCATACTGGGCGCTCGCCAAACGATAAATTCGTGGTCAGAGAGCCGAGCAGCGAAGCGAACATCTGGTGGGGGGCGGTCAACAAGCCCTTCAGTGAGGAGAACTTCGAGCGTATCTTCAAGCGAATGCGCTCTTACCTTGAGAATCAAGCGCTGTACGTGCAAGATTGCTTCATCGGCGCCGATCCGAAATATCGCGTGCCGCTGCGCGTGATCACACAGCGCGCCTGGCACAGCCTGTTCGCTCGGATCATGTTCATTCGCCCTAAGCGCGAAGAACTTGAAGCACACGTGCCGCAATTCACTATCATTGACGTGCCCGCCTTCACGGCCAATCCTGATGAGGAAGGCACTAACAGCGGCACATTCATCTTGCTCAACATCGCACGCGGCCTGGTGCTAATTGGCGGCACTGAATACGCAGGCGAGATCAAGAAATCTGCCTTCACCCTGATGAACTATCTGATGCCCTTACGCGGCGTGATGTCCATGCATTGCTCTGCCAACTATGGCGCCGATAAAGATGATGTGGCCATCTTCTTCGGCCTGAGCGGCACGGGCAAAACGACGCTCAGCGCCGATCCGAAGCGCACCCTGATCGGCGACGATGAGCACGGCTGGAGCGATGATGGCATCTTCAACTATGAAGGCGGCTGCTACGCCAAGGTCATCCGCCTGAGCCCAACAGGCGAGCCTGAGATTTATCAGACGACGCGTCGTTTCGGCACGATCCTTGAGAATGTGACCATTGATGCAGAGACGCGCCGCTTGAATCTTGACGACGATTCGCTGACTGAGAACACGCGCGCCGCTTATCCAATCTCGCATATCTCAAACGCCGACCTGAGCGGCATGTGTGGGCATCCCAAGCATGTGATCTTCCTGACTGCCGACGCTTTCGGCGTTTTGCCGCCTGTGGCTAAGCTGACTCACGCGCAGGCGATGTATCACTTCATCAGCGGCTACACTGCCAAAGTTGCTGGCACTGAGCGCGGCGTGAAAGAGCCGCAAGCGACTTTCAGCGCCTGCTTTGGTGCGCCTTTCATGGCGCTCCATCCAATGGTCTACGCTGAGCTGCTGCGCGAGAAGCTGCGCAAGCATGGCTCACAAGTCTGGCTGGTCAACACAGGCTGGACAGGCGGGCCGTACGGCGTCGGCAGCCGCATGAAGTTGGAATATACGCGGGCTATGGTCAGCGCGATCCTTGAAGGCGCGCTGAACGACGTGCCGACGCAGGTCGATCCGATCTTTGGGCTGCACGTGCCGCAAGGCGTGCCGAATGTGCCAAGCGAGCTGCTCAATCCGCGCAACACATGGGCTGATCCTGCTGCCTACGATGCTGCCGCGCTGGATTTGGCGCGTCGCTTCCACGCCAACTTCGCCCAGTACGCCGATCGCGCCACTGAAGAAGTGAAAGCTGCTGAGCCCATCGCTCGATAGCTCTCAAGCGCAACAAGCACACAGCGCGGCGAGGAGTCGAAAGGCTTCTCGCCGCGTTTGCCGTCGCTATCGAACAAGCGTACAATTAGAATGTCATGCCGCGTGCGGCACGGCGCTCACCGAGCCGAGTCGCGCTCACACAGCCTGCTCATTCAACCGACTCATTCAACCGAGGTCTTTTCAGGATATGGTGCAAGAGAAAATCATCGTGCGCGGCGCCCGCGAACACAACTTGAAGAACATCAACGTCGAGTTGCCGCGCAACAAGCTGATTGTGATCACAGGCTTATCTGGCAGCGGCAAGTCTTCGCTGGCCTTTGATACGATCTTCGCCGAAGGCCAGCGCCGCTACATCGAGTCGCTCTCTGCTTATGCGCGCCAATTTGTCGGGCAGATGGAAAAGCCTGATGTGGATCGGATTGAAGGCCTCTCGCCAGCCATCTCAATTGATCAACGCGGCGTGAGCGCCAACCCGCGTTCGACTGTGGGCACGATCACTGAGATTTACGATTACCTGCGCCTGCTCTACGCACGGATCGGCGTGCCGCATTGCCCTGTGTGCGGCACGGAAGTCAAAGCGCAGAGCGCGCAGCAGATCGTTGAGCAGATCGAAGCCATGCCTGATGGCTCGCGCATTCAAGTGTTAGCGCCGCTGATCAAGGATCGCAAAGGGCAGCATGAGAAAGTCTTTGAGGATGTGCGCAGGGCAGGTTTTGTGCGCGTGCGCGTAGATGGCACGCTGCGCGATGTGGATGAAGAGATCAAGTTGGCGCGCTATGAAATGCACACCATCGAAGTGGTGGTCGATCGTCTGGTAATCCGCCACTTTGACGATCCCAACGGCGAGGAGGCGCAATCAGCGCGCTCGCGGCTGACCGACTCGATTGAGACGGCGCTCGAGCTTGGCGATGGCATGGTCATCCTCAACGACGTGACCGATCCGAACGCGCCGCGTGACATCCTCTTCAGCGAGAAGTTGGCTTGCGTTCACGGACACGGTTCCTTTCCAGAGATCGAGCCGCGCACGTTCTCTTTCAACTCGCCGCATGGCGCTTGTGCGCAATGTCAGGGCCTTGGCATGCGCCTTGAGATCGATCCGAGCCTGATTGTGCCGAATCCTGATCTTTCATTGGAAGAAGGCGCTATCAGCGAGCTGGCCTGGACGAGCGACAATGAGTCGGCGAGCATGAGCTGGCTGCTGAGCGTAGCGAAAGAGAACCACATACCGACCAATAAGCCATGGCGGCTGCTCACGCCTAAGCAGCAAGAGATCATCCTTTACGGCACAGGCGATCGGCGCTATACGGTTCAGTACATCGCCAGCGATGGCACGCCGCGCCAATGGCGGATGCGCTGGGAAGGCATCAGCCGCGCCATACAGCGCCGCTATGAGCAAACAACCTCAGATTTCATGCGCGAGCGTTATCAGCGCCTGATGACCGAGCGGCCATGCCCTGCTTGCCATGGCGCACGGCTGCGCCCAGAGGCTTTGGCAGTGACCGTGAACGGCTTGAATATCCATCAGGTCAGCCAGCTCTCCATGTTGCAGCTGCGCGATTGGGTGAATGCGCTCAGCGGCACAGCCGATCGGCCTGCGGTGCTGAGCGAACGCGAGCGCGCCATCGCCCATCAGGTGCTCAAAGAAATTCGCGAGCGCGTGAACTTCTTGGTGGACGTCGGCTTGGATTATCTGAATCTAGGGCGCGCTTCCAGCACGCTCAGCGGCGGCGAGGCACAAAGAATCCGACTGGCTACGCAAATTGGCAGCCAGCTCACAGGCGTGTTGTATGTGCTAGATGAGCCTTCCATCGGCTTGCATCAACGCGATAACGCGCGGCTGATCCGCACCTTAGAGCGCATGCGCGATCTGGGCAACACGCTGATCGTGGTTGAGCACGATGATGAGACCATGCGCGCCGCCGATTGGATCGTCGATCTCGGGCCTGGCGCCGGCGAACATGGCGGGCAAGTGGTAGCGGAAGGCACGCCTGAGCAGATCATGGCGCACCCTGAGAGCCTGACGGGCGCTTATTTGAGCGGGCGCAGGCGCATTGCTGTGCCGAGCGCGCGGCGCAAGGGCAACGGCAAGGTTATCAGCATTCGCGGCGCGCGCGAGAATAACCTCAAGAACGTGGATGTGGATATTCCGCTCGGCAAGCTGGTTGTCATCACAGGCGTCAGCGGCAGCGGCAAGTCTTCGCTGCTGATCGAGATTCTCTACAAGCGGCTAGCGCAAGTGCTGAACGGCTCGCGCGAGCGCGCTGGCGATC
>RFIM01000133.1 GCA_003695215.1 Chloroflexota bacterium | reverse complement strand
GTATACGGCTTGTCCTGAAAAGCAAAGCAGTGCTTGACTCTGGCTTCTGCTTCTGGAACTTGCCTACAGGCGCACAAAGGACGACAATCCTACACGAGGTCATTTCTGAAAGGCAGGATTTTTCTATGCCGACCGCAAATCCATTCATCAATGCACTCCTGACCGATTTTTATCAGCTGACAATGCTCTCTGCCTATTATAAGAGCGCTCAGCATCGGCGGCGAGTGGCTTTTGAGTATTTTTATCGCAGCGCGCCATTTGGCGGACTATACGCGATATTCGTCGGCTTGCACGATCTGATTCACTACCTGCAGCACTTCGCCTTCAGCGAGGAGCAGATCGCTTATTTGCGTTCCCTGAACACTTTTGACGAAGACTTTTTGGCGCACTTGCGTGACTTGCGCTTCACAGGCGATCTGGAGTCGATTCGCGAAGGCGAAGTGCTCTTGCCAGGCGTTTACGGTTTGCGCGTGACGGCCGCTTTGGAAGAAGCGCAAATCATTGAGTCCGCGCTGCTGAACCTGATCAACTTCCCGACCTTGATCGCCACCAAAGCAGCGCACGTCAAGTTCAACGCAGAAGAGAAGACTGTCCTAGAGTTTGGCTTACGCCGTGCACAAGGCGCCGATGGCGCCATGACCGCTTCACGAGCGGCGTATATCGGCGGCGCCGATGCCACCAGCAACGTGCTGGCAGGCTTTCAGTACGGCATTCCTGTGGCAGGCACACATGCGCACAGCTACGTGATGTTCTTCCCTGACGAGCTGAGCGCCTTTGAGCGCTATGCGCAGGTCTTTCCGAACTCAGCGCTCTTCCTTGTGGATACCTACGATGTCTATCAAGGGCTGCAGAATGCCATTCGCGTGGCGCATGAGATGAAAGCGCAAGGCAAGCAGGCGCGCGGCGTGCGCATCGACTCAGGCGACTTGGTCTATTGGTCGATTGTGGCACATGTGCTGTTCGAGCGCGCAGGCTTGCCTGAGATGCGCATTGTGCTGAGCAACGATCTGAACGAGCGCAGCATCGCCTTGATTCATAACGAAATTCGGCGCAGCGTGCGCGATGAAGGCTACCTGCGCGAGATCAGCCTGCAGATTGGCGCAAAAGTCGACAAAATCTCGGCTGAGGCGGTCATCGATCGGCTCGTCTTCGGCGTTGGCACCGACTTGATCACAGGCGGCAACCAATCGTCGCTCGGCGGCGTCTACAAATTGATCGGCGTGCAAGCGCCCGACGGCACCTGGCGGCCGCGTATCAAGGTCTCGGCACAGCCGGAGAAGATGACTAACCCTGGCATGAAGAAAGTGGTGCGTTTGTTGCGCAACGGCTTTTTGGTCGCTGATATCATCGCCCTGCCCGAGGAAGAGATCGCGCCTGGACAGCCGTTCGTCGGCATCAATCCCAGCAACCCGAATCAGCAAACGACCTACCGCGACTTCGATCAAGTCGAGACGCTGCACGTGCCAATCTTCGAGCAAGGCAAGCTGGTCTACACGCCGCCAAGCTTGCCTGAAGTCAAGGCATATGCGCAGCAGCGCATGCGCACCATTCGCTTGGAAAGCCGCCGCCTGGAGAATCCGCACACGCTCAAAGTCAGCTTGACCGAGCGCTACTTCGCCTACAAGCAAGCCGTCATTCAGGCAGCCATGCAGCGGCCGCTAGAGCAAGGCGGCAAAGACGCGGTTTGAGATCAGGCGCGCCGAGCGCGTCAAGCGCCAAGCCTCGCCTTCGTGGCACAGCAAGCCTTGCGCACGCAATCTGGCAAACGGCTCGCCGAAAACATCCAGCAGCGAGACGCCAAAACGCGCCCTGAACTCGGAATCGCGCACACCATGCTGCACAAGGCGCAGACCTGTGAACAGATGCTCCAGCATAGCTGTTGGCGCATCGATCGTCTCGTGCCACTCCACAGCGGCCGTGAATGGAAAAGGCAACGGCTGCTCTTGCCCACTTGCCAAAGCGATGTATTGCGGAATCGGCCGCACTATGGCGTAGCGAATGCTGTTAGCATAGCCATGTGCGCCTGCACCGACGCCCAAATATGGCAAATTGCGCCAATATTGCAGATTATGACGACATTCCCAGCCTGGGCGCGCCCAATTGCTGATCTCGTACTGTACAAAGCCGTGCTCAGCCAAAAGCGCATCGGCTAGCTCATACATCTCAGCAGCAAGGTCCTCGTTTGGCAAGGGCAAGCGTCCACGCTCGATCAGGCGAGTCAGGCTAGTGCCGCTCTCAAGCTCGAGTGCGTAGAGTGCCAAATGCTGTGGCTGCAAAGCAAGCGCAGCTTGCAGGCTCTCGCGCCACATGGCCAGCGTCTGATAAGGCAGAGCGAAGATCAAATCAAGGTTGATGTTCTCAAAGCCTGCGGCACGCGCCGCACGGACAGTGCGCGGCAAGGCTTCCACGTCGTGATCGCGTCCCATCAGGCGCAGCTCGCTCTCATGGGCGCTCTGCATGCCGAGGCTGAGCCGATTGACGCCTGTGGCGCGCACTTGCTCAAAATAGCCATCAGTGACGTGGAACGGATTGGCCTCAAGGGTGATCTCAGGCTCAGGCAAGATATGAAAAGCGGCGCGGCAGGTGGCCAGGATGTAGGCGATCTGTGCTGGGCTGAGCAGGCTTGGTGTGCCGCCGCCGAAGAAAATTGTGTGGATAGGCTGTGCCGTAGCAGCGCCAAGCCAACGCAACTCATTGCCTAAAGCAGCTACGTAAGCAGGTAAATGCGCCTCAGCGTTGGTGTAAGTGTTGAAGGCGCAGTAGCTGCAGCGCGCTTTGCAAAAAGGGATATGCAGGTAAAGCGAGAGCGCCTGAGTGTGTGAATCATCTAACATGCGTTTCAGGCAAATTGCATAGGAACCTGGCCTCATGTACAATAATAGCATTGCAGCGTAGCCTTCCCAACCCAAAATTTAGCGTGATGGTGTGATGAGCGATGCCTGAAACACAAAAGTTCCCACAAACGCGCCGTATGCAGAGTGGCGAGAGCGCAGTCGGCAAGGTGCTGAATAACCGATACCATATCACAGCCGTTTTGGGTGTGGGCGGTATGGGCATGGTCTATTTGGCACGCGATAGAAATTTTCCTGATGTCGTGCGTAACGTCGCTGTCAAGGAAATGCAAAACACACTGACCGATCCGCACCAGCGGCAAGTCATAATCGAGCAGTTCGAGCGCGAGATCAATATCCTCGCCACGCTCAAACATCCTGCCATTCCGCAGATTATCGACCGCTTCACCACGCAGGATCGCGTCTACTTGGTCATGGAATATATCCAAGGCAAAGACCTCGAGGCGTATCTCTCGACACTGGCTGATTTTGTGCCCGTTGAGATGGTTGTGCGCTGGGCGATCGAGATTTGCGACGTGCTGCACTATCTGCACAGCCAAACGCCGCCTATCGTCTTCCGCGATCTCAAGCCTTCTAACATCATGATCGATGAACACGGCAGAGTGCGCCTGATTGACTTCGGCATCGCCCGCAAGTTCCAGGAAGATAAGCCTGCCGTGACACAAGTTGGCACAGAAGGCTACGCGCCACCTGAGCAGTATCGCGGCAAGGCCACGCCGCTCAACGACATCTATTCGCTCGGCGCCACGCTGCATCACATCCTCACGCGCAAAGACCCACGCCTTGAGCCGCAATTCAGCTTCAAGGAACGCCCGATCAAGCAGTACAACCCTAAAGTGCCGGATGCGCTGGTACAGATTGTGATGCGTGCGCTGGAACACAACCCTGAGGCGCGCTTCCAGAGCGTGGATGAGATGAAGCAGGCGCTGATCGCAGTCGATCGCAGCTTGAAGGCACCGCAAGCGGCCATCTCGCCGTCTTTGGACGCAGCAGCAAGCGCCAGCAGCGCTGCAGGGCTGGGCACACTTGCGTGGGGCGGCAGCGCTGAGCTCCAGACTAGCCAATTGGCCTGGAAGTTCCGCTGTGAGGATGAAATTCGCAGCACAGCGACTATCAAAGATGGCGTGGTCTATGTGGGCGTCTATGATAACAACCTGTACGCTATCAACGCCCTAGATGGCACCTTCCGCTGGAAATTCCCGACGGAAGGCGGCATCGCGACCACGCCTGTAGTCGTCTCGGAAGAGAATCTAGTGATGTTCGGCTCGGACGATAAGACTTTCTACGCCGTGGACACGCGCACAGGCAAATTGGCCTGGTCATATGCAACTGACGCGCCGATCCGCTCATCGCCTGTAGTCCAGCATGGCGTGGTCTTCTTCGGGAACGATAACGGCAAGTTGTTCGCCTTGCGCTTCAATGCGCTAAACCGCACCTTGGCGTGGAAGTACGAGTGCAGTGCGCCCATTCGCAGCCGTCCGCGCGTTCACCAAAGCTTCGTGATCGTCACCACAGAGGCAGGCGAGGTGACCTGTGTGGACTTGGGCAGCACCTTCAAATGGCGCTTCAACAAGCCCAAGCGGCCAATCTACTCCTCACCTGTAGTGCATGACGGCGTGGTCTACTTCGGCTGCATGGATATGCACCTGTATGGCGTTGAGCTCCAAAATGGCTGGGGCGTTTGGCGGCAACGCTTAGGCGGGCGCATTATTGGCACACCTTTGATAGTCGGCAACCATGTCTATATCGGTTGCGATGATAATATACTCTACGCGCTAGAGCTTGGCTCTAACCGACCGCCGATTTGGAAATTCGTGGCTGAGGGCCCGATTGTCAGCTCGCCTGTTTTCGCCAATGGCGCTATCTATTTCGGCAGCGGCGATGGCTGCGTCTACAGCGTGGAGACGCGCAAAGGCCAGCAGCGCTGGAAGTTTGAGACGGGCGGCCCGATCACAGCTTCGGGCGTTATCTCAGAAAATCCGAGCCTTTTATACATTGGCTCGACGGATCAGCATCTGTATGCGTTTAATCTCTAAAGGCAAGGTAGAGTAATCATGGGCTTTTTGCGCCGCTTATTCAATGTGCGTGCTGAGTCAGAAGCGTCTCAAAACAATCAAACGCGCTCTGAGCCTACAGCTTCTGCTCAGCCTGATTCATCAGGCACCTTAGCCACTGCCAAGCTCTCGCCTGAAGAGTTGGCCGCGACGCAACGCGATATGTCGCAAGTGATGCCCTTTGCGGCGCCGCCGAGCAAGCACTTGAGCTACGGCGCCAACAGTCACAAAGGCATGGTGCGCGCCAACAACCAGGATTCGCTCTTCGCCCTGCTGAGCGCACAGCAAGGCGCGCAGCCAATGCCGGATTTTGGCCTGTTCGTAGTTGCCGACGGCATGGGCGGCCATGAGTATGGCGAGCGTGCTTCAGCGCTGGCAGTGCGCGTGGTCAGCCAGCATATCTTGCAAAACTATTACCTAAAGCGCCTAGCTGAAGCAGAAGACCTTTACATCGGCGAAATCTTGAGCGAGGCCTTGGAGAAAGCTAACCAAGTCGTCGCTCGTGAGGCGCCTGAAGGCGGCACGACAGTCACTGTAGCTGTAGTGCATGGCACTATCGCCTATTTCGCGCATGTTGGCGATAGCCGCGCCTACTACATCACTGAAGATGGCATTGTGCAGCTCACCAAAGATCACTCGCTTGTGCAGCGCCTGGTCGATCTGGATCACCTGACGCCTGATGAAGCTGCTGTTCATCCACAGCGCAATGTGCTTTACCGTGCCATCGGCCAGAACGAGAACCTGGAAGTCGATAGCTTCATGAAGCCGCTTGAGGATGGCGCACGTTTGCTGCTGTGCAGCGATGGCCTATGGAACCTAGTGGATGAAGAGCGCATTCGGCAGGTGGTCAGCAGCGCTGCTACGCCGCAGGAAGCCTGCGATCGCCTAGTGACGCTTGCCAACGATAAGGGCGGCAACGATAACATTACAGTAGTTCTTGTGCAGCTACCTGGTTGATGGCCTTTCTCAACCATAGGTGTGAATATGTCAGATTTGTACGCTGTCTTGGGCGTTTCTTCAGAAGCTCTCGAGGACGATATCCGCCGAGCTTACCGCGCCGCTGCACGCCGCCTGCACCCTGATATTAACCCGCACCCTGGCGCCGCTAGCCAATTCCGAGATATCACGGCTGCGCACGATACCCTCAGCGACCCCGCTGAACGCGCTAGGTATGATAGCAAGCGCCGCCAACAGCTGCCCGAGAAGCCGTATTTCACTATCAAGGTGACGCCTAGCTCGCGCATTATTCCCGTCTTGGATGAAAGCCAGGTGCTGTATCTGTTGGTCGAGCTGGTGCCTGACCCCAATTTGGTCATCACGAACACGCCCTTGAACCTGACTTTAGTGATTGACCGCAGCACCTCAATGAACGGCATACGCCTGGAACGCACCAAAGTCGCGGCGCATCGCCTGATTGAGAACCTGACCGAGCAAGATGTGCTATCTGTTGTGGCCTTTAGCGACCGCGCTGAAGTGCTAGTGCCCGCCGCGCCTTTGAAGGATAAAAATGCCGCTAAGACGCTCATCACTACTATTCAGGCAGGCGGCAGCACTGAGATATACCAAGGGCTGCGCGCCGCTTATGAGCAGAATCAGCGCTATGCTGCCAGAGGCTTTGCCAATCACATCATCCTGATCACTGATGGGCGCACCTATGGCGATGAGCAGGATAGCCTAGCCTTGGCAGAGCGCTGCGCCGCCGAAGGCGTTGGCATTAGCGCCATGGGCATTGGCGAGGAATGGAACGATGCCTTTCTGGATCGCTTGGCGAGCCTGACGGGCGGCTCTTCGCACTACATCAACTCGCCCAACGTCGTGCAACGCTTCCTAGAAGAGCGCCTGCGCTCGCTTGGGCGCTCAGTGGCCGAGCGCGTCACGCTCTCTGTGGCGCCCGACCCTGATATCGTTGTAGAAAACGCCTTTCGCCTGGCGCCAAGCGCGCAGCCGCTCTCGTGTGAGAGCGACCCATTGCTGATCGGGCAGATCTTGCCGCGCTTGAACACCGCCGTCATCCTGACCTTACAATTGCCGCCAATCAAGGCAGTCGGCTTCCGCAGCTTGGTGCGCTTAGTGGCATCTGGTGATATCCTGTGGGATAATCGTACCAACTATCAAGTTGTGGCGGATGTCTCAATTGAGGCGATGTTCCAGCCGCCTGCTGAGGAACGACCGCGCATCATCTTGGATGCACTCAGTAAGCTATCGCTCTATCGGATTCAACAAAAAGCCTCTGAGGCGGCAGTACGTGGCGATATTCGTGAAGCGACCCGAAAACTGGAGACTGTGGCGACGCGCCTGCTGGAGAGCGGCTATACCGACCTGGCAAATATTGCAATGGCAGAAGCGCGCCGTGTTTCCAGCACCCGTGCTATCTCAGAAGAAGGTCATAAGGCCCTGAAGTACGGTACGCGCTATCTCCTGCTCCCTTCGGGTGAATAACCTTTCCAGGAGAGAGGATTTATGAAAACTTGCCCTTATTGCGCCCATAGTAACCGCGAAGGCGTGCTGTTTTGTGAGGAGTGCGGACAGGTTCTCTACACTGAGCAAGGCGCCCAAACCTCAACCAAGCGTTTGCCCACTGGCACGGGCGGCTTGAACGCCAAGAGCGGCTGGGGCACAGCGCGCTTCAGCCCAAAAAGCACCATTGTGCTGCAAATTCGCGATAACCCTTCGCCCATAGAGATCGAGCCACAGCAAGAGACCATCATCGGGCGCTATGATGGCAGCAACTCCACTACGCCAACCATAGACCTGACGCCTTATGGCGCCTATGAGCACGGCGTCTCGCGCATTCATGCCGCCATTCGGCGCGGCGAAGATACGCTCATGCTGGTAGACTTGGGCAGCGTCAATGGCACACATCTGAACGGGCAGCGCCTGATTCCGAATCAACCGCGTGTGTTGCGCGATGGCGACGAGATTCGGATCGGCAAGCTCGTCTGCCACATCTATTTCAAGACTGACGGTAAATGAGAAAGGCTTGCCAATGACTTACACCCTTTACATCCATCTCATCAACGATCCGCCACTGCTGCTGGATGTAGATGAACTGCCAACAGCGACAGATACTCTGATCATCGGGCGCAATCCGCGCACACGCGATGGCAAGGATTATCAGAACATCCTTGCCGAAGTCACAACCGTCATCTTCCCCATGACGCGCATCAGCTTCATCGAAGTGATGCCCGATCAGGAAGGTCCGACGATCCTGCCTTTCCGCGATTAGGGAGGTATAAGCATGGCGGGCAAGTCTTCGACGAGCGGCAAAGCGCCTTCAGGGCCGCGCGAGCGCTTGCGCGTGCTGGTTGTGGATGACGAGCCGCGCATGATCGGCTTCATCCGCATGAACCTGGAGTTGGAAGGCTTCCAAGTGATTGAGGCCACTGACGGCATCCGCGCGCTTGAGGCGATCCGCACGCAACTGCCGGATATCGTCCTCTTGGACGTGATGATGCCCAATCTCGATGGCTTTGAGACGCTGCGCATGCTGCGTGAGTTCTCTAACTTGCCCGTCATCATGCTGACTGCCAAAGGCGAGGAAGATGACAAGGTCAAAGGCTTGGAACTCGGCGCGGATGACTACATTACTAAGCCGTTCAGCCCGCGCGAGCTCTCCAGCCGCATTCGCGCCGTCTTGCGGCGCGCCGAGAGCGCCGCAGCCACGCCTGAGCGCGCTATCCTCAAAATTGACGATCGGCTCAGCGTGGACTTCAATCGGCGCGCCGTGATCGTCAATGGCGAGCTGATCAAGCTGCGCCCAACTGAATTCCGCCTGCTCTATCACCTGATTGAAAATGCCGGCTGGACGGTCACGCATGAGCAGATTCTGGCCAAAGTCTGGGGCTATGAATACCGCGATGAAACGCACTACGTCAGGCTGTACGTCAACTACCTGCGCGAGAAGATCGAAGAAGACCCTGCGCATCCGAAATATATCCTGACTGAGCGCGGCGTCGGCTACCGCTTCGTGGATTTCAGGCGTGAGTTGCAGGGCGAGCAATCTACAGGCTCAGCATAGGCAGCAGCAGCGGCTTCAGCTTGGCCAGCGCCTTGCCGCGGTGGCTGATGGCGTCCTTCTCTGCAGGCAAAAGCTCTGCCAAAGTGCGCCCATCAGGCAACAGGAAGATCGGATCGTAGCCAAAGCCGTTCTGACCGCGCGCTTCAAAGGCGATCCGACCTTCCAAGTGTCCCTCTGCTATGGCCGTCAAAGCGCCATCAGTTAGCGGCACCACCACTGCAATCACGCACACAAAACGCGCCGTGCGCTGCTCGATCGGCACGTCGGCCAGTGCAGCAAGCAGCTTGGCATTGCGCGCCGGCGCCGTTGGCGCATAGCGCGCCGAATACACGCTCGGCGCGCCATCTAGGGCATCGACCATCAGCCCAGAGTCATCAGCCAACACCGGCAGCTTTGCCTGCGCGCTATAAGTGCGCGCCTTCAGTAAGGCGTTCTCCTCAAAGGTGGCGCCTGTCTCGGCGACTTCGGGCAGGCGCTCTGCCAAATCCTTCAAAGCGTACAACTTGACGGGCAAATCTGCCAGCAAGCGCTGATACTCGCGCAGTTTGCCCGTGTTCGTGGTAGCTACTAACAGTTGCCCTTCAGCGCGCATTCACAAAGTTGAAGGCGTAGTAACCTGAGCCGCGCGCTCGCACCAGGATCGAGAATGAGCTGCCAGTGAGCGGCACGCCGCCGACTGTGGCAGGGATAGTGAAATTAGTGACAAAGGTGCCATCAGGGTTCACGCTTGCCGTGCCAGAGGCGAGCGACGGATAGACAGACGGAACGCCTGGCGTGCGCGGCGCGATGAAGATATCCACTGTGGCATTGCCTGGGAAGCGCACGCCGCTGATCACAATGGTATCGCCAATGCGGGCGCTGCGCGTGTTGAAAGTGATGGCAGGGATGACGCCAGGCGGCGGGAAGTAAACCGTCGGCGGCACAACCACAGGCGGCAGCACAACCACTGGTGGCGCTACCGCATGCGGTGGAATGCAAATACGCTGACCGACGCGAATGTGGTTCGGATTCAGCAAGCCATTGTAGCTTTGCAGCACTGTCCAGCTGAAGCCGTAAGCCAAACCAATGCGGAACAGATTCTCGCCAGGGCGCACTACATGCACCACAGCGCACGTCTGCGCTTGGGCAGGCGAAGGCGCGCCAAGATGGATGCCCAGCAACGCTACTACCACAAGCATGCACAGACTATAAAACTGGAAGGAACGACGCATTATCAGGAATCCTTTCAACTTGCCAAGCCTCACAGCACATGCTCAGCGCATAGGCGTGCCGATCATGCCTATGCCTAGTTTATGTGAATTTCGCCGAACGCGCTAGTCAGCTGCTAGGTCTTTCTAACCAGATTCGGACACGCCGTCATTTCTGAAGGCGATCGGCGCAAAAATTGCCCGTCCGCTCAAGGTAGCGCTGCATCCAAGCGCAGCCCAGCGGCGGCGTGACGTACAAGTTGAAGTCGCGTTCGCTGTTGTAGGCCGCAATTCGAATGACCACGCCGTCAGGAAAGACTTCGGCAAGCTCTGATACCAGCGTCTGGTCGTTCGGATTGAAGAAAAAGAGCATCTGCCGATCGGGCCGCATCTCGAAAGGCGTCCCGATATTGGCGCGCAGAAAGTTAAGGATGCTCTGCACGGCCTCCTCGCGCAACACGCCATTGCCCCATTTCGGCACGCCCGCCTCAATGGCGAGCGCACGATGATCCCACCAGTATGGGAAGGCGATCATGAAGACGTTGCCATAGGCGCCTGTGCTTTGGGCGAAGCCGCGCATGATAGCGCCGGCCTGCCGATAGGGAAAGGTCGAGTTGCGGTAATCGCGCATCGCATCCACGAAATAGCGCTCGTAGTTGATTGAAGCGCTGATCAGCACGATGAGCGCCGCGCCAACATACACAGCGCGCCGCAGCCACAAACGCGGCATGCCTTGCCCAATGCCGATCACGAGCGCCGCCATACCGAAGGCAGTTACCAGATAGACCAACGGCAAGGCGCCGCTAGCGCGAGTTGCGCTCGGCACCTCGATGATGAAGGCTATTGCCAGCGCCGAAGGCAGGATCAGGATCAGGATGCTGAGCGGCAGGAGCCATTCCGCAGGATCGCGGCGGCGCAACAGCCGCCCAAAGAGCAGGCCTAGCCCTAGCACGAAGAAAGCGCCCGTGTACGGATCAAGTTGAGGCGATCCGTCTGGATCGCCTGTGATCCAGGCTGTATCGCCACGATGATTGAACATCAAAATGGAACGGCGCAGTGTCTCGCCCAAGACGCCCAGATTCTGCTGAAAAGCGGCGATCCGATCCGCGACCTGGGCAGGGCGCGTGCCGATCACCTCGCCTTGGCTGTTGCGAATCTCAATCACGTCCTCGCCAAAAAGCCTGCCCGTTGTGCGCGCCAGAAAAAACTCAGGATAGTCGTACAGATAGCGCGCTAACGGCACGAAAACGGCAAAGGCGATCACCACGAGCGCTGTGAAGTTGAATACGTAAGCGCCGAGCGCACGCCAACTGCGCGCGCGCAGTGCGATAGCCAAAATCAGCCCGACGATCAGCATGAGCGGCACAATGCGCACCGCTTGATAAAAATACAAGCCTGCGCCGAGCAGCAAGCCGCTGATGATCCAATCGCCGCGCCGATTGTGACGCAGCGCGCGCACCAAGAAGATCAACAACAAGGTGACCACCAAGGGCGTCAGCACGATGCGCAAACCAAGCCGCGAGAGCATGATGTGCCAATAGCTGACCGCCACAAATGCCGCCATCAGCAGGCCTACCAAATTGCCCAGCTGCCGATTCTCCTCGCCGTAAAAGGCGCGCCCAAGCCAATAGGCGAGCAGGATTGTCAAGATGCCTTCTAGCCCGCTGGCTAGCTTGAGCAGCTCAAAGCTGATTGGAATGCCCGTCACTTGGTGCAAGAATGCAATGAAATACATCTGGAAGACTTCACGACCGCCGTTGTTTGGGAAGAAAACTGAGCGGTCGCCATCTAGCACTTTTTGCGCATCCAGGGCCTTCTCCACGTGATCGCTAGTCATGTCAGGCAGATACAGGCTCAGATCGCTCAGGCGCAACCATGTGCCTGCCACCAGGATCGCCACCAGGAGCGCCACAGTCCATGACCAGCGCAGGCGGAAGGCGCCGCTCAGCCCTTTGAGCCAAGTCTTGGCGCGCTCTGTGGAAAGTGCGCCCTGCATTCGCGGCGCGAAGGCGCCAATCCAAGCGGCGATGCTCAGCAGCCAGGCTAGCGTGCCAAACGCAGTGAATTGATTGTTGGCGTTGAAGAACCACGCCGCCAAATTGCCCAGCAGGCCAATCACAGCCAAGACGAGCCGCAAACCATGCGCTGCCAAGAAACGATCTATCGGCGTGTTGTAACCATCCGAGAGACGCGGCGGCGCTTCGGGCAGGCTGAGGCGCGGCAGGCGCTGCAGCGGCAGGCCGACGTTGCTCACAGCGGCGATCGCAGCTGCGGCCAATAGCGTCAAGAGCAGCAGCGCGCCGCCAAAAGGCAGCTCCAAGCTGCGGCGCGCTGCAGGCGATTGCAAATCAGCCGAGCCGATCAAGGCGAGGATCGTGAGAATTGCCAAGCCGATAGCCAAGAGCGCTTGTTGGCGCGTGACGGGCAAAGTCGGCGTGAAGAGCGCAGCCAGAGGCGATAGCCGCTCGGCGCTCTCAGCTGAGGCAACTGCTGAGGCCGCAGCGGGCATTGGCGCGGGCGTCAGCCGATCTTCGGGCAAGGCGTAGAGCACAGCGCGCAAATGCGCTAGCGTGCGGCGCGGCGCGCTCAGAAAGTGCCTCAGCAATTCGGCTAAACTTGGATCGTAAGGCTCAGGCTCGGCAAGGGGCGTGTTTTCAGGTGGCGCAGATGGCGCTGCGCCTGCTTCAGGCTCGATCGGGTTGGCTTGATCGGTCATAGGCGTGCGTCCTGAAATGTGTGTGTTGTGAACGGCATAAGCCTAGCGTCTGGCGCACGAATTGACAAGATTTGCGGCAAAAAAGCAAAAAGGCGCTATACTTTCCGCAGATCAGCTTATAAAGCAACGGAAAAAGGAAAAGCAAGGCATGTTCAACAATGTGACCGAGATGTTTGATAAGCTGCGCGAGCGCTTCAATGCGGAGAAAGCGCGCGGCGATAACGCTGTGATCGCCTTTGACCTGCGCGGCGAAGGCGGCGGCGCTTTCTGGCTGCAAGTGCGCGATGGCGCGCTCAGCTTGGGCGAAGGGACGCCGCCTGCCGAGGCTGACGCGATCCTGCGCGCCGAAGCTGCCGATCTGATGAAAATCATGGGCGGCGAGCTGAATCCAATGATGGCCTTCATGTCGGGCAAGGTGAAAGTCGAGCGCAACATGGGCATCATGATGAAACTGATGGGCTGGTTCGGCTTATAAAGCTTTTTGAGCAGATTGAACAAGTTTTGCCTTGACTTTAGGCAAATGGCTTGTGCAAATTGGTGAGGCGTGGCACAATAATGCCAAAGGCGCTCATTGTGTTCACCGATCGCACCTTGAGTTGGCAAGCATGCTAGATTGACTTCTTGGAGGTTTCAGTGGCAAGCGTATCATTCCGTGGCGTTTACAAACGCTACCCTGGCGACGTAGTCGCAGTCAAGAACCTCAACATTGAGGTGGCAGATAAGGAGTTCCTCGTCCTGGTCGGCCCGTCAGGCTGTGGCAAGACGACCAGCTTGCGGATGCTGGCAGGCTTGGAGGAAATCTCGGAAGGCGAGATTTTGATCGGAGACCGCGTGGTGAACAACATCGCGCCCAAAGACCGCGATATCGCCATGGTCTTCCAGAGCTATGCCCTTTACCCGCACATGACCGTCTACGAGAACATGGCGTTCGGCCTGCGCTTGCGCAAAGTGCCACGCGATGAGATCGATCGGCGCGTGCGCGAGACCGCTAAGAGCCTGATGATCGACCAGCTGCTCGACCGCAAGCCGCGCCAGCTCTCAGGTGGCCAGCGCCAACGTGTGGCCGTCGGGCGTGCCATCGTGCGCGAGCCGCAGGTCTTCCTGATGGACGAGCCGCTCTCCAACTTAGACGCCAAGCTGCGCGTCGAGGCGCGTGCCTTCATCAGCAAGCTGCATCAACGGCTCGGCACCACTTTCATCTACGTGACGCACGACCAAGTCGAAGCCATGACCATGGGCACGCGCATCGCTGTGATGAACGCCGGCGAGCTGCAGCAAATTGATACGCCTCAGAACCTGTACGATCATCCCGCTAACGTGTTCGTGGCAGGCTTCATCGGCAGCCCAGCCATGAATTTCTTCGAAAACTCGCGCTTGATCCAGGAAGATGGCAAGCTCTATGTAGTCACCAATTCCTACAAGCTGCCCGTGCCTGAGCATCGCTACGAGCGCTACCGCGATCATGTCGGCCAGGAAGTCATCCTCGGCATACGTCCAGAAGTCATCCACGACTCGCATTACACGCCGCCGAGCATCCAGCCGGCGCCCATTGAGGCAAACGTGGATGTGGTCGAGCAGATGGGCAACGAGAAGATTCTCTACCTTGAAGAGAACGGCAAGACGTTCGTAGCGCGCGTCGATCCGCGCACGCAAGTGCATGTCGGCCAGCGCATTCAAGTGGTGGTGGATGTGCTGAACATGCACCTGTTCGATGTCAAGACGCAAAAAGCGCTCTGATTGCGCCTGAACATCGCAGCCTGTACATCTGGGACGAGGGCGGCTCGGCAGACATGCCAAAACGCCCTCGTTTCACATTCAAGGTGTGAAAACGTTATGACGGCCCCACTAATTTACCGTGTCATGGCACATCGCGTGCGCTTGTTAGTGCGCGATTGGCCAGGCGATCAGCCGCCTGTGCTGTTCCTACACCACATCACTGCCAATAGCATTGAGGCGCTGCGCCTAGCGCGCCTGCTGGACGGTCGGCGGCGGCTGATCGCGCCCGATCTGCGCGGGCGCGGCGGCAGCGACATGCCTTTTGGCGAATACGGTCTGAATGCGCACTACCTGGAGCTAACGGATGCCCTGGATCGGCTCAACATCAGCCAGTGTGCTGTAGTTGGGCATTCCTTCGGCGCCATGCTAGGCGTCCTACTGGCGGCAAAGCAGCCCGAGCGCGTCGGCCGCCTAATTTTGATTGATGGCGGCGCCCCGCCTAACCCAACTGAGCTCCAAGCGCTCAACACCTATTATGACACCATGCCTTACCGCTATCCATCTCTAGAAGCCTATGTGGATCGCTACCGCGATCATCCGCTGTATCAGCCGTATACAGAAGAGCTGGAGGCCTTATTGCGCAGCAATCTGCGCCGCCAACCTGATGGCAGCTACATCCGTCAGATGGCGCGTTACGTGCTGGATGCCGAGCGTACAGCTGCCGCTGTAGCCCAGTGGATGAGATTGCCCGAACTCTACCCACAAGTGCGCTGCCCTGTGCTGATTCTGCGCGCAGGCATGGGCATTTTTAGCCCAACTGACCCTGTGCTGACTGATGATACCCTAGCCTTGATGCAAGCAGGCATGCCGCAAGCAGAAGTCTTGACTGTTCCAGAAGCAGGTCATACCACTATTGTGACCATGCCGCACGCCGAGCGCGATGCAGCCATCTTGCGCTTCTTAGGAGTCTCGGATGACCGACCTGACTGACAATCTGTCTGAGCAGCTTGAAGAGCTGAAGATGCTGCAGCACGTCGATCAAGAGCTTGGCGCCACGCTCGATTTCGATAACGTGCTGATGCTGACGATGGATTGGGCTTTGCGGCGCACAGGCGCCACAGCGGGCATCTTTGTGACTTTCAGCGAGCAAGAAAATAGTTTGCGTGCGCTGACTGCGCTTGGTTATCCAATGCGCGAGGTGCGTGAAAAGACGTGGCCGCTCGAGCAGAGCATTATTGGGCGCGCTGTGCGCACGCGCCAAGTTCAGCACGTCACGGACCTAGAGGCTGATCCCGAGCATTGCCCTGAGCATGCGCTGCCTGAGACGCGCTCAGTGATTGCAGTACCGATTGAGCTGCGCAGCAAGGTCACTGGCGTGATTTGGCTAGAAGGCGAGCAGCGCGATACCTTTGCCGCGCCTGATATCAGCTTTGTGCAGCGCTTGGCGCAACGCGCCGCCATTGCGCTTGATCACGCGCGCCTGTACCGCGAAGCGGCGCGCCAAGCTGATGAGATGGCCTCGCTTTACACTGCCAGCCGCATGATCTCAGCCACTTTGGAACGCCCGCAGGTCTTGGCAACCGCGGCGCAAGCCTTAGCGACAACGTTAGGCGTCTCGACTGTGGTCATAGCCGATTATCGCAAGCTGCAAGGCGAGATCGAGCTGATTCACGCCTACCGCCTGCCCACGGCGCGCTTGAGCATGAATATCGTGCCGCGCGTAGGCAGCACATTCGCTTTGGAAAGCTTGCCCGAGGTGCGCTACGCCATTGAGACACAACGCAGCAGCGGCTATAGCTTGCACTCGCGCCTGCTCTCAGATACCTTGCGCGAGTTCATGACGGCGCACAACGTGCGCGCGCTCTTGATCATACCGCTTGCCACAGCGCCAATGACGCCCAACACGCCGCTGATCGAAGTAGTCGGCGTAGCTTTGGCAATGGAGAGCCGCCACGAGCGGCGCTTTGGCGAAGAAGAGCGCGCTATGGCGGAAGCGCTCGGCGGCCAGATCGCCTCTGCCTTACGCCAAGCGCGCCTGTACGCTGAAGTGCGCGAACTCGAGGAGATCAAATCGCACATGATCCGCATGGCCTCTCACGATCTGCGCAATCCGCTCGGCGTCGCCATCAATTATTTCGAAATGTTCCTCGAATCGCTTGGCGATCAACCTTTCACTGAGGTGCAAAAACGCTACATTCAGAGCGTGCGTAAAGCGCACCAAACCATGCAAACGCTCATCAAAGATTTGCTGACGCTAGAGAAGGTGGAGAGCGAACGTGAGGCGCTTTGGCAGGAAGTGGACTTCACCGCGTTGGTCAACGCTGAACTTGAGGCACAGCGCAACGCGGCGCTTTTGAAAAAACACACGCTCACAGCGCAATTGCCATCGCAATCATTGCATGTACGCGGCAGCCCTGCGCAGTTGCAGCGCGCTGTCGGCAACTTGATCGACAATGCCATCAAGTACACGCCTGATGGCGGGCTGATTCAAGTGCGCCTGACGACCAAAGAGCGGCGCTTGATCTTCGAAGTGCAGGATAACGGCTATGGCATCAGCAGGGAGCGCCAAGAGCGGCTCTTCACTAGTTTCTACCGCGCGCGCGAGCCTGGCACGGATCACATCAGTGGCACAGGCTTGGGCTTGAGCTTAGTGCGGACTGTGGTGGAGCGGCACGGCGGCAGAGTCTGGGTCAATAGTGAGGCAGGCATTGGCAGCATCTTCAGCTTTTGGTTGCCGTTAGCCTAAGCGCTTGACATGCCGATGTAGCTGCGCAGCTGCGCGGCGAGCGCGCCGAATTCAGCCGAGTGGATCATCTCCAGGCGGCGCGGGCGCGGCAGAGGCACGCACAGCGTCGCGCTGAGCTTGCTCGGGCGCGCCGTCAGCACTAAGACGCGATCGGCCATGAAGATGGCTTCAGTGATGCTGTGCGTCACCATCAGGATCGTCTTGCCTGTGCGCTGCCAGATGTCCAGCAGCTCGAGCTGCATCTGTTCGCGCGTCAGCGCATCCAGCGCGCCGAATGGCTCATCCATCAGCAGGACGGATGGATTTTGCATCAAAGCGCGCCCGAGCGCGGCGCGCTGCGCCATGCCGCCTGAGAGCTGGCTTGGATAGGCTTCAGCGAATTCAGCCAAGCCAAGTTGAGCGAGAGCGTTTTGGGCAAGGCTGCGGCGCTCGGCGCGTGGCACGCCGCGCAGCGCTAGCGGCAGCTCGATATTGGCGCGCGTGCTGAGATAAGGCAGTAGGTTTGGCTGCTGGAACAGGATGCCGATCTCAGGGCGCGGCGCTGTGATCGGCTCAGCCTTGAGCAGAACGCGCCCTGCGCTCGCCTTCAGCAAGCCCGCGCCGATGCGCAGCAAGGTTGTCTTGCCGCAGCCGCTCGGCCCGACCAAACAGACGAACTCGCCTGCGGTCAGCTCAAAGCTGATGTTTTGCAGCACCTCGAGCGCGCCGAAGCGTTGCCAAACGCTCTCAAACTTCAGCATGCTTATTCTTCTGCCTCAGGCAGGAAGTCGTTCGTGTAGGCCTCCTGATAGCCATCGATTGAGTCGATCAAGCCCATTGAGAGCAGCGTCTCAGCTGTCAATTTCCAAGCTGAGTCCGTGCTCTCGCCGAGGCGCTCTGCCTTCCACAGCTCAATCGAGCGCAGCAAGACTTGCTTTTGCACAGGATCGTCTTCAGCCAGGCCTTCCACGAATTTGCGGCTGATCTGATAGGCGAGATCAGGATCGGCGATGGTCAGCGCCAAGCCGCGCGCGTAGGCCTCAGCCATGCCGCGCACCAGTTCAGGGCGCTCAGCGATAGTCTTCTCGTTGGTCACTAAGCCGTTTGAGACGATATCGGCGTAATCGCTGATAGCGATGACCTCAACATCGAAGCAACGCGCAGCGATCTGCAGCGGCTCGTTAGCGATGTAGATAACTGAGGCCTCTACTTGACGCTCGCAGAAGATCGGCGCGGTATCGTAGCCGATAGCGCGCAGCTCGCGCAGATCGGATTCGCGCAAGCCAACGGCGTTCAGCAGCGCTATCAGGCCGAAGTAGCTGGCGCCGAACTTGCCTGGCACGCCGACGATCTTGCCTTTCAAGTCTTGCGGCTGGCGGATCGGGCTATCTTGCGGCACCATCACGCCAACAGGGAAGCGCTGATACCAACGGAAGAAATACTTGACAGGCGCGCCTTGCTTGCGCGCTAGCAGCACTTGCTCGCCGCTGATCATGCCAAACTGCAAGTTGTTAGTGGCAATGCGCGTCAGGCCGTCAGTCTCATCGAAGCCGTGTTCGATCTTCAGATCGATGCCATTCTCGCGGAAGAAGCCTTGATCAAGCGCCACATAGACGGGCGCGAATTGCACGTTCGGGATGTAGCCCAAGAAGAGCGTGATCGGCGTCAGCTCTGAAGTGCTTGTCGGCACGTCTTGGTAGGGCAGGCGCGCGCCAGGCGTCGGCTCAGCGGTTGGCTCAGCCGTTGGCTCGGCAGTTGATTCTGCCGTTGGCTCAGCCGCTGGCTCGGCATGTGACTCCTGGGCGCCTTCTTCCTTGACGGCGCTATGCTCTTTCTTGATAATCCCGACTTGTGGCTCGCCTGTCACGGCGCAAGCCGAGAGCGCAAGGCTCAACACGAATAGGATAGCTAGGAACTTTCGCATGGTCTGCCTTTCTGTGAGGTACTAAGCGCGTCATGGCTGTGGCGCACGCCAACGCAGCGCACGGCGCTCTAGGCGCGCCACGCCTTCGTAAAGCAAGAGCGCTAACGCTGTCAGGGTCAGCACGCCGACCATGACGCCTGCAGGATTATACATAAAGCGCGACGAGAAAATCATGAAGCCCAAGCCCGCTGTGGCGCCATAGCCCTCGCCGACGACTGTGCCAACCACAGCCAGCGTCACGCTGACCTTCAAGCCGCCGAACAGCGCTGGCGCTGCTGAGGGCAGCTCAAGGCGGTAGAAAGTCTGCCATGGCAAGGCATTCAAGGCGCGGAACAGCTCTCGCAGCTCAGCAGGCACGTTCCGAACGCCGACCAGCGTCGCCATCAGCATCGGGAAAAAGACGATCAAGGCGGCCACAACGCTCACTGAGGCGACGCCCGGCCCGCCCAAGCGCGTGATCAGGATTGGTGCAATGGCGATCAGCGGCACCGCCTGAAAGCCGATCACATACGGCGCAAAAGTCCGCTCGATGAAGCGGTTGCGCGCGATCAGATAGCCGATCAGCAAAGCGCTCGGCACGCCCAACAGCAAGCCAAGCGTGACTTCCAGCAGCGTCGTGCCAAGATGGTTGAGCAAAGTGCCGTTGCTCAGCAGCTGCCCAAAAGTCTGCCAAACGGCCTCAGGCGTGGCGATCACGAATGCCAAGCTGCTGGCT
>RFIM01000132.1 GCA_003695215.1 Chloroflexota bacterium | reverse complement strand
TCATCGGCGCGCTCTTGGAAAATCGGCGGACAGGCAGCTATGTGCGCGTCCACGCTAGTGCAATTGTGAACGCGGCTGGGCCTTGGGCGGGCGAAATCGCCAAATTAGCGGGCGCCGACATTCACATGACTCACGATCGCGGCGTGATGGTTGCCATGAATGTGCGCTGGGTGAACACGATCATCAATCGGCTAGCGACGCCGAGCGACGGCGATATCTTGGTGCCAGTGGGCACAGTCTGCGTGATCGGCACCACATCCGTAGTGGTAGATCGGCCTGACGACCTAGATATTCCTGCTGAGGAGATCACGCAGATGCTCGACGCCGGGGAGATCATGATCCCAGATTTCCGCAAGGCGCGCGCTCTGCGCGCTTGGGCAGGCGTGCGTCCGCTCTACGATCCGCCGCAAAAGCGCGCGGGCGAGGCCGAAGGCGGCCTCGGCGCTGATGGGCGCTTCATCACGCGCTCGTTCCGTGCGCTCAGCCACGCCGACGTCGGCGCTGCGGGCATGCTCTCAATTGTTGGCGGCAAATTGACGACATACCGCCAAATGGCCGAGAAAATCTCGGACGAAGTCTGCGCTTATCTAGGCGTGCAGGCGAAATGCCGCACTGCCGAGACGCTCTTGCCCAAGCCGACCTGGTTTGGCGGCAAAGGGCGCAAGCTGCACACGCTAACTCAGCGCTTATATCAGCTGGAACATGCACCACGCCACAACGATCTGATCTGCGAATGCGAGATCGTCACGCGCAGCCAGCTGGAGACAGCGATCAAAGCCTCAGGTGAAGGCGTCAGCCTTGACGATTTGCGCCGCGATTTGCGCCTGGGCATGGGGCCATGCCAAGCGGGCTTTTGTGGCTACCGCGCCGCAGGCATCCTCAACCAAGTGACGCACGCGCCGCCTGCCCAGTCTGTTGCCGCGCTCAGAGACTTCATCGAAGAGCGCTTCCGCGGCAACCGCCCGCTCCTGTGGGGCCACCAGCTGCGCCAAGCGCTATTAGACGAGCTGATCTATCGGCGTGCCCTGGGCGTGCCTGCCCTGCAGCCTGAGCCTGGCACCGCTGCCAACTAGCAAGGATGCTCACATGGACGATCTGATAATCATCGGCGCAGGCTGGGCAGGCTTGAGCGCCGCTGCCTTCGCTTCGCACTTGAAGCCGAGCGCTAAAATTCGCCTGATTGCGCAGGGAATCGGCTCGCTGATCGTGACGCCTGCTTGGCTGAGCCTGCTGGACTCAGCTGAAGGTGAGGTGATTGAGGCGATTCGCATGTTGGCAATGCGATATCCAGAGCATCCGTACGCGCTCGCGGGCGTCGATTCGTTGATCGCGGCTGCGCGCCTCTTCGCGCAGATCGGCGCCGAGATCGGGCTTGGCTACCAGTTTGAGCTACCCTTGTACAACAAGCGAGCCTTCACGGCGCTCGGCACTCAGCAGAGCCCTGCGATTGTGCCCTATGGTTATCAAGGCGCGGCGCAAGCAGGCACACAGCCGCTCTTCATCGGCTTTGAGGGCTGGCGCGATCACTATCCGGCGCTCTCAGGCGCGCCTTTTGCGCTGATCGCGCCGCCGCTCAGCGAGCGTCCATGGGACTTGACGCCAACTGACTATGCGCGCTACTTCGATCAGCCGCATTTCTGCGCTGAAGTGGCGCGTTTGGTCAAGGCACGGCTGAACGGCGCGACTGCTGTGGCCTTTCCGGCTGTGCTTGGCTTGGAGCAGCACGCGCAGGTGCTCCAGACGCTGCAAGAGCGGCTGGGCGTGCCCGTCTTTGAATTGCCGACTCTGCCGCCAAGCGTGCCAGGCACGCGGCTTTATAACAAGCTGCGGCGCTATCTGCTGGATCGGCGTGTGCGGCTGCAGATCGGGCATCCTGTGCGGCGCGGCGTGATCGAAGGTGGGCGCGTCTTGGGCGTCGAGGTGGCGGCAGCGGGCAAGCCGCAATTCTTTGGCGCAAAGGCAGTCATCTTGGCGACGGGCAACTTGTACGGCGGCGGCTTGTTCAGCGATGATCGTGGGCGAATCTGGGAGGGAATTTTCGATCTGCCTGTACAATACGTGGCAGATCGGCAACGTTGGTTCGGCGCGCACTTGCTCTCAGCAGAAGGTCACGCTGTGCATCACTTTGGCGTGCGCGCTAATGCGCATTTGCAGCCGCTCAACGCTGAGGGCGCGCCGCTCGCTGAGAATCTCTTTGTGGCAGGGCACATTCTGGCGCATCCGTTTGGCGCGCCGTTGCCCTTGGAGACCGCGGAAGGCGTGGCATTGGCCACAGCCTACCGCGCTGTGGCATTGGCACTCAGATAGCCTTAAGGCGAAATAACACGTTTCTTATACGCACTCAGGCGAATATCAGGGATAATCTAGGCTATGATGACCGAACTGCGCGAACTGCCTTACCTAGAAGAGACGCCCTTCACAGCCGATCATTGCCTGAAGTGCAACATCTGCACGCAGGCGTGTCCAGTCGTGCCTGTCACAGACCTGTTTCCTGGCCCAAAGACGGTCGGGCCGCAAGCGCAGCGCTTCCGCGATCCTGATCTACCGTCACCTGATAAATCCGTGGAGTACTGCTCAGGATGCGGCATCTGCACGCTAGTTTGCCCGCATGGTGTGCGCGTGATGGAGATCAACACGCAAGCCAAGGCGAAACTAGCAGAGGCAAAAGGCTTCAACCTGCGCGACTGGATACTCGGTCACAACGCGTGGTGGGGCGTTCTAGGCACGCCCTTTGCGCCGCTGCTGAATTGGCTTTTCCGCTTCAAGCCATTCCGCTGGCTAGCGGAGAAGACGCTGGGCATCTCGGCGCGGGCAGCTTTCCCAACTTGGGCGGGCTACACTTTCCGCAGCTGGTGGCGCCAGCGTGAGCGTCAACGCGCCGCAGCCGCTGACGACTCGCGCCCAGCTGTGGTCTACTATCATGGCTGCAGCACCAACAGCTATGAGCCGCGCATCGGCAAGCTAGCCGTGCAGATTCTGGAACACAACGGCTTCCGCGTGATCGTGCCGCCACAAGCCTGCTGCGGCCTGCCGCTGCAATCCAATGGGCTGTTCGCCGAGGCGCGCCAATTCGCCCGCAAGAACATCAGCGCGCTGGCTGACTACGCTCGGCGCGGCATTCCTATCGTCGGCACATCCGGCAGCTGTATCATGGCGCTCAAAGGCGATTATGAGCATGTCCTTGGCTTGCACGACGAGGACACTAGACTCTTGGCGAGCGGCATCTACGATATCTCAGAATTCTTGTGGCACTTGCATCAGCAGGGCAAGCTACGGACAGATTTTCTGCCTGTGAGCGCCTTTCCGCCTGAGGTGCGCGCCTTGATTAGCGATGCGATTGTGCCCTACCATGCGCCTTGCCAGCTCAAGGCACATGGCATGGGCCGCCCTGCATTAGATTTGTTAGATTTGATTCCCGAAATGCGCGCTGTTGAGATGGACGCGGATTGTTGCGGCATTGCGGGCACCTACGGCTACAAGGCCGAGAAGCGTCAGATCGCTGAGGACGTCGGTGCGCCTTTGTTCCGCCGCATCCGCGAGATCGGCGCCAAGCTCGCTGTCTGCGATACTGAGACCTGCCGTTGGCACATCGCGCAGATGAGCGGCGCACAAGTCGTCCATCCCGTGGAGCTATTGGCTTACGCCTATGGCATACATGCCTGAGCAAGCCACTATTACCTGGCTAGTGGGAGAGAAAACGCTATGTCTAACATGCAAAAACCGCCGAAGAACTTGCCGCCCGAGCGCGATCCGAACGGCGAGCCTGAGCAGCGCCCGACGCGCCCGCCGATCCCGAATTGGGTGGTGATCGCGCTCTTGGTCGGCTTTGGTGTCCTATTCCTGACTCGCATTCCGTCAATTGTGAGCGATCCTGTTGGCAACGCCATTGAGATACCCTATTCGACCTTCCGCGCTCAGGTGGAAGCCAACAACGTGCTGCGCATTGAGATGCGCGGCTCGCAGATCGTCGGGCGCTTCCGCAACGAGGTGCCGATCAGCGGCACAGATGCCAGTGGCAACATACGGCGCGGCACAGTGCTGTTCTTCAGCACCTTCTTGCCGCCAATAGAAGATCGGGAGTTACTGCCAAAGTTGGTCGCGAATGGCGTGACGGTCATCACCTCCGATCCGTCGCCTTCGACTTTCTTGATCTTGTTGCTCAACTGGGGCCCGCTGATCCTGATCGGTTTGCTGCTGCTCTGGTCATTCAGCCGCGCGCGCCAACAGCAAAGCGGCATCTTCAACTTCGGCCAGAGCCGCGCGCGCCGCTATAATGAGGAGAAGCCGCAGGTCACCTTTGCTGACGTCGCCGGTGAGGACTCGGCCAAAGCAGAGCTGGCCGAGATCGTGGACTTCTTGAAAGATCCTGATAAGTACATGCGGCTTGGGGCGCGCATTCCACGCGGCGTGCTGTTAGTTGGGCCGCCCGGGACGGGTAAGACGCTGCTGGCCAAGGCGGTGGCAGGCGAGGCAAAGGTGCCATTCTTCTCGCTCTCAGCATCTGAGTTCGTGGAGATGTTCGTCGGCGTCGGCGCTTCGCGCGTGCGTGATTTGTTCACACGGGCGAAGGCAGCTGCGCCGTCAATCGTCTTCATCGACGAGATCGACGCCGTCGGGCGGCAACGCGGCGCAGGCTTGGGCGGCGGCAACGACGAGCGCGAACAGACGCTCAACCAGCTTCTGGTCGAGATGGACGGCTTCGACGCGCGCGAAACCGTGATTGTCATGGCAGCGACCAACCGTCCAGATGTGCTCGATCCTGCGCTGCTGCGTCCAGGGCGTTTTGACCGCCAGATCACGGTCGATCTGCCCGATCGAGCTGGCCGCGAGGCGATTTTGAAAGTTCACACGCGGGATATGCCGCTCTCGCACGATGTGCGCCTAGACATCTTGGCAGGCATCACTATCGGCTTCAGCGGCGCCGATTTGGCGAACTTGGCGAACGAAGCGGCGCTCTCAGCAGCCCGCAATGGGCGCGAGCGCGTCACGCAGCGCGATTTTGAGCTGGCGCTGGATCGCATCATCATGGGCAGCGAGCGTCCGCCGCTCTCTAATGAGCAAGAGCGACGCACTGTGGCTATCCATGAGGCAGGCCATGCTTTGGTGGCAGCGCTGACGCCAGAAGCCGATCCTGTGGTGAAAGTGACTATTGTGCCGCGCGGCCGTGCGCTAGGCGTGACCCAAAGCCTGCCGAGCGACGATCGGCGCAACTACACCAAAGAATATCTGTTTGCGCGCTTGGTGGTGCTGATGGGCGGGCGTAGCGCTGAGGAAGTCGTCCTGAATCAAATCACTAGCGGCGCCGAGAACGACCTGCGCGTGGCGACGCGCCTGGCACGCGATATGGTCGCGCAGCTAGGCATGAACGAAGAGCTTGGGCCTGTCAATTATGGCGACTCAGATCGGCAGCCCTTCTTGGGCTATAGCTTGGCGCAGCCGCGCATCTATAGCGAGGAGACAGCTTCGCTGATCGATCGCGAGACCAAGCGCCTGGTGGAGCAAGCGCACAATCGCGCTCGGCAGCTGTGCCGCGAGAATCGCCACTTGCTGGAGGAGCTAGCTGAGGCGCTGCTGAAGCACGAAGTGCTGGATCAGCAGCAGGTCATGGATATCCTCAGGCCTGCCTTGCCTGTTAGCGGCGATTAAGGCCCTAAAATGAACAGTCCCTCGCTCTCAGGTGAGGGACTGTTTTTCTGGCGCGGACTTACGCCTCGATCTTCGTGCCAAGCACCTTCAGGAACTGCGCCATCCATTCCGCATTAGCAGGCCACGCCGGCGCCGAGACCAACTTGCCGTGCGTGTGTGCCTTATCAGCAGGCAAGCTGATGAACTTGCCGCCTGCCAGCTTCACGTCAGGCTCAACAGCAGGGTAGGCTGTGCATTCCTTGCCTTCCAGCACTTTGGCGGCCGCCAAGACCATCGGACCGTGGCAGGTCGCAGCGATGGGCTTATCGGCTTCAGCAAAGTGCCGCACGATCTCCAGCACGCGCTCGTTCAAGCGGATGTACTCAGGCGCGCGCCCGCCTGGGATGACCAACGCGTCATAATCTTCAGGGCGCACCGAGTCAAAGTCCGCGTTCAGCTCAAAGTTGTGACCTGGCTTCTCGCTGTAGGTTTGGTCGCCTTCGAAGTCATGAATTGCCGTGCGGATTTTCTCGCCCGCTTTTTTGCCAGGGCATACCGCATGCACTTCATGACCGACTGCCTGCAGGATTTGGAAAGGTACCATCAGCTCGTAGTCTTCCACGTAATCGCCGACCAAAAACAGAATCTTCTTGGGCATACAAGCCGCTCCTGAAAAAAATAAACGGACGAGAATGTGCTTGGGCACACATGCAAGTATAGCACAATTTGACTTGACAGTCGCTCGGCTTGTGAGTTTTACACACAGCATTGAGTGAGATTTTGCGCTTGAAAATTTACACTAGTCAAAATCAGCTTGAGCTGCTATACTGTGCTGCATGGACGATGCTGCATGGATGCGCCTTGCCTTGGCTGAAGCTGAGCGGGCCGCGCTTCACGCTGACGTGCCTGTTGGCGCGGTAGCAGTCTACGAAGGGCGCGTCGTCGGGCTTGGGCGCAATCGGCGCGAGGCTGATCGCGACCCGACAGCGCACGCCGAGATGATCGCGCTGCGCGAAGCGGCACGGACGCTGCGCCAGTGGCGCTTGGATGGCGTCACGCTCTATTGTACCTTAGAGCCGTGTGCCATGTGCGCCGGCGCGATGGTCTTGGCGCGCTTGCCGCGCTTGGTCTACGCTGCAAGCGATCCTAAAGCGGGCGCAGCAGGCAGCGTGCTGGATATCCTGCAGCATCCGCGCCTGAACCATCACGTGCAGGTGGAAAGCGGCTTGCTGGCCGAGGAAGCTGCAGCGCTGCTGGTCGATTTCTTCGCACGGCTGCGCGCCGAAGGGCAGCGCGGCTGAACCGAATAATACCATTGGAGAGGTGCCAGAGTGGTTGATTGGGGCGCTCTCGAAAAGCGTTGTGCAGTAACCCTGCACCGTGGGTTCGAATCCCACCCTCTCCGCACACTGTTCGCTCATGCGCCGTACAATCCTGCTGATCTCGCGCTGCCCGCCCTATCCGCTGCATCTGGGCGATAGGCTGATCATCGGCAACTTGTTCGCGCAGCTGGCAGCGCGCGGCTACCAAACTGACCTGCTAGCCTTCTCCGACCGACCAAGCGATCTAGCCGAGATCAAGCACTACCGCGCTCATTTCCGCCATGTGAGCCTGTTGCCTGATCCGCCGCGCACAGCGCTCGACTACCTGCTGCGCCTCAGAGCGCCATTTCCGCAACGCGCCGAGCAGGCGTGGTCGCCACAGATGTGGCAAGCTATCGAGGCACAGCTGCGCCAAGAGCGCTACGACGTGATTCACCTATTTGGTGGTGTGCAGGTCTACGAATATCGCCATCTGGTAGAGCCCTTGCCGAACCTGATCGTGCCGTACGAATCGTACAGCCTGTTGTTGGAGCGGCAACTCGCGCAAACGCGGTCGATTCGGCAGAAGATCGCGCTGTGGCTGCGCTGGCACATGGCGCGACGCTACGAGCGGCTTATGTTCGAAGGCTTCGGCGCTGTGGTCGTGTTGACCGAGACAGATGCAGCGGCGCTGCGCAGCTTGGCGCCGCACTTGCCCTTGCGCGTCATTCCGAATGGCGTGGCCCTAGAGCGCTTCAAGCCGCAGGCGCCAGCTGAAGGCGCGCATCTGCTGTTCGTCGGCAATTATGAGTACGCGCCGAATCTTGACGCAGCGCTCTGGCTCGCGCGCGATATCTTCCCGCGCATCAAGGCGCGTGAGCCTGAAGCTGAGCTGTGGCTAGTCGGTAATGGGCCGCCTGCAGACTTGCGCGCCTTCGCTGACGAGGCCATTCACGTGACTGGTCATGTGCCCGCGCTGGAGCCGTATTACGCGCGCGCCGCGCTCTTTCTCTCGCCGCTGCGCTTTGGCGCAGGCATCAAGAACAAGATTCTAGAAGCGATGGCGATGGCGTTGCCCGTGATCGCCACGTCGCTCAGCCTTGATGGCATCGCATTCGCTGAAGGCGTGCGCTTGGCTGAGACAGCAGCCGACTTCGCCGAGCAGGCCTGCGCGCTGCTCGCCGATGCAGCCCTGAGAGCGCGGCTTGGCGCTGCTAATCGCGCTGTGATCGAAGCACACTATACCTGGTCAGCTGTGGCTGATGCTTACGAGTCGCTTTACGCACAGCTCAGCCGCTGAGCGCGTTGAGCGCCGAGATGGTCAGGGCAGCTAGGCCGATAGCGTATAGCGCTGCGAAGTACCACGTCTTGCTCAAACGCCGCTCATCTACAAGTCGTGCGCCGAAGAGCAGCCTGGCATCAGGCACTAGGCGATACTGCGCGCCGATGAACCATGTCAGCACGATTCCGCCTAAAAAGCCGCCGCCATGTGCCCAGTTGTCAATTGAGACTGCAGTTGACGCCACTTGCGTGAAGAGACCTAAGCCGAAGTTCAGCAGCGCTAAGACGATCAGCGATCGCAGCTGCTCGCGCGCTGCATTGCCCAGCAGCTCTCGATTCTTGTAGAGAAAAACCATCTCGGCGCCGAGAATGGCGAAGATCGCGCCGCTAGCGCCGACCGAGAGCCCGCGTGTGAAAAACAAGCTCGCCAAACTGCCCGTCAAGCCGCCTAAAAAATAAATCAAGGCGAAGCGCAACGCGCCAAAGGTCGCCTCGACCGATCGACCGAAAATCCACAGCGCCAAGCCATTGAAGAACAAGTGCGCCTCGTTGGCGTGCAAGAACATCGCCGTGAACAGACGGTAATGCTCGCCCAGAAAGACCACGCGCGCGTAATTCAAGGCGCCCCAAGCCGTGATCGGCTCGCCTCGCGGAAAATTCACCTGATTGTAGGCGACCTGCACCACGAAAATACCGACGATGAGCGTCAGCAGCGCATAGGTCAGCAGCGGACGGCGATTGGGCAGATTGAGCGCGAGCGTTTCAGGCGTGTGTTCCATACAGATCGTCCCTCGAGCGGCCAACGCTGGCCATTGTAACACGCTTCAAGGCATTTGGCGTCTCAGCTGGGCTGCGCCAAAATTAGCATACGAGTCATCAGCGGAAGGAAGTGCCTTGTGAAAATTTACACCAAGACGGGCGATTCAGGCGAGACCAGCCTGTTCGCAGGCGGCCGAGTCCGCAAGAATCATCTGCGTGTGGAGACCTACGGCACAGTCGATGAGCTGAACAGCTTGCTTGGGCTAGTGCGCGCCATTGGCGTGCCAGCGCGCGCTGAAAACTTGCTAGAGCGCGTTCAGAACGAGCTGTTCGTGCTAGGCGCCGATCTCGCCACGCCCATGGACGCCAACCCGACCTGGTTAGTGCGCATGGGCGAAGCGCCGATCAGCGCGCTAGAGCAGGACATCGATAGCATGGATGCCGATCTGACGCCGATGCGCGCTTTCATCCTGCCTGGCGGCACACAAGCCGCGGCCACCTTGCATGTAGCGCGTACGGTTTGCCGTCGCGCCGAGCGCTTGTGCGTCGCCTTAGCAGAGCAAGAGCCGATCAATCCGCACGATTTGGTTTACCTAAATCGGCTCTCGGATTTTCTGTTCGTGTTGGCGCGTTGGGTGAATTGGCAAGCCGGCGAATCCGAGACAAAGTGGGAATCGCGGCGCTAGGGCATCCATTTGCCGATGTAGGGATAGCGGAAAGTCCTGCCGCTCAGGGCTTGAAAGGCGCCAAACAGGCTCAGCAAGAGCGTGCCGAATGGCAAGGCCAGCAGCGCCAAACAAAAGAGCAACGCGGCAAGCCATAGGAATGGCACAACAACAATGCCAACGATGGTCAAAGTTAGGAGCACGGTTAGGACGATGCTCAAGATGACGACGCCGACGGTCACAGCAACCCAGCCGAGCGTCGAGACAAGCAGCGCCAAGCTGGCTTGCAGGGCGTGCTTTGCCGCGAAGGGCACACGCTTGCCGCTCAGCAGATAGATCAGCAGCGGGAAGCCGATCGTCAGCAGAGTGGCTATGCCTAGTGTAGATACGCCGAGCGGTATGCCGATCAACAGGCTCAGGTGCGCCAAGGCAGCTAAAGCGCGTTCGCTAGCACTCGCCTCGACATACTCAGGCGCATAGCCAGGCGCATAAGGCGTGCGCAAGAAATCTCCAAGCTGTGCGCGCCACTGAGGCGCTGAAGCATCGTTCTTGCGCTTTGGCGGCGAGTCGTGATCGTCCGCGCGCTGTGCTGTATGATGAAACAGATCGTCGCCGTACTCACGGATGAGCGCGTCAAGGTCGACTACGTCTTGGTAGTTATCCAGCGGTTCGCCGCGCTTTGGCTTGAATGGTTCGGTCATATCATCGTGCATTTTGCCTAGGTCTCTACGGTCTTATACGCAAAATGGGGCGCTGTGTTCTCAAGCTTGAGCTGTTGGCAACGTCTTGAGCGGCGTGCCGCGCAGCGCAGCGCGCATGGCCTCGCGATCATCCCAAGGATACTCGATCTCGCCGAAGCACATGCTCTGCTCATGGCCTTTACCACAGGCAATGACGACATCGCCTGCCTGGGCTAACTGGCAAGCCAAGGCAATTGCAGCGCCGCGATCGGGCACGCGGAAAAACGTCTTGCCTTCCACAGCGCCCATGCGCCGCGCGCCTTCTGCCATCATCTCGAGGATCGCCTCGAGCGACTCTGTGCGCGGATCTTCAGCCGTCAGCACGCAAATATCAGCCAGGCGCGCGCCAACTTCGGCCATCAAGCGGCGTTTCTCCACATCGCGCAAGCCTGCGCTGCCGAAGACCGCGATCACGCGTTTATCGGTCAGCGTGCGGGCTGCCTGTAGTGCCTTCTCCAGCGCATTCGGCGTATGCGCGAAGTCCACAATGGCAGTGAAATCTTGCCCTTCATCAATGCGCTCCATGCGCCCAGGTATAGGCGGCAGAGTCTCGATGCCGCGCTTGATGGCCTCAGCAGGCACGCCGAGCGCAAGCGCCGCTGAAGCAGCCGCTAGGATGTTCTGCAAGTTATACAGCCCGATCAGCGGCGTCTGGAAGGTCAGGCTGATGCCTTCAGCGCTATCGAGCAGCGTTGCCTGGATGCCTGAAGGCTCGGTGCGCCATTGGAGCAGATTCACCTGGCCGTAGCCTTGCGCGCTATAGGTAATTTGCCTGACCGATTGGCTCAGCTCTAGAAAATAGCTGGCGTTCGGATCATCAAGATTGATCACAGCGCATTTGGGCACACCCGCCTTGCTGTAACTCTCAGCAAGACGGCTGAAGAGCAAGCCTTTAGCAGCCCGATAGTTCTCGAAGCTGCCGTGGAAATCTAGATGCTCATGCGTGATGTTGGTCAAGACGGCGATATCGTAGTCCACGCCATTGACGCGCCCTTGCGCCAAGCCGTGGCTAGTCGTCTCGATCACGCAGTGCGTCAAGCCCGATTCGACCATGCGCTGCAGATAGCCCTGCACTTCAGGCGCCGTCGGCGTGGTGACGTGCAAGCCCGTCGGCATTTCCTCGGCGCCGATTACGGCGCTGACTGTGCTGATCATGCCGACGGGCAAGCCTGCGCATTTCAGCATGTTGAAGATCAAGTTGGTCGTGGTCGTCTTGCCGTCTGTGCCTGTCACGCCGATGACGGCCAAGCGGCGCGAGGGAAAACCGTGATAAGCGGCTGCTAGATAGCCAAGCGCTTGCTGTGCATTTCGCACTTGGGCATAGGGCACACTGCACGCCACCTGATCAAGCGGACGCTCGCCGACGACAGCAACCGCGCCGCTGGCAATGGCTGCGCCGATCAGAGCGTGCGAGTCGGTCTTCAAGCCGCGCCGCGCCACAAACACGCCGCCGCGCTGCACTGTGCGCGAATCCTCGCTGATCGGCGCGCTGACGATCGCATCTTGCTCAGGGCGCTGCAGCAACTCAGGCACATGCTCTAGTAGTTCAAAGAAGCGCATATTTGATGTTCTGGAACTTGATGTCGCGCGCATAATTATGCAGCGCCGCGCTTAGCACAGCAAGGCGCTTGCCCAAATTGGCACTTTGCGCTACAAAAAAGCCGTCTTCGCACATTTCAGGATCAGCCATGACCTACCCAAGACGCGACTGGCGCGCTGCAGTCCATCATGATGGCTCAGCGCTATATGTCTCAAATCCGCTGCCCAGCTACGGCGAGCGTGTGCAGATCACCTTACGGCTGCCGCTAGAGGCGCCTATCGAAGGTGTGGCGCTGCGCAGTGCACCTGATGGCGAGCAGGCCTTCGCCTTGATGCAAGAGGCCTATCGCGACTCGGCTTGCCGCTACTTTGTGGCGGAGCTGAAGATCAGCATGCCTATCAACGGCTATCGCTTCCGCATCTTGGCTGAAGACGGCATGTGGCACTACAATCAGCTCGGCATTCAGCGCAGCGAGCCGCTGGATCACTTCGATTTCAAGCTCTTGGCCAATTTTGCCGCGCCTGCTTGGCTGCGCGATGCCGTCTTCTACCAAATCTTTCCTGATCGCTTCTACAACGGCGATCCGTCCAACGATGTGCCGCCTAACGCCTGGACAGTCGGGAGCTTCACAGTGCAGCGCCGCCAGTGGGGCGAGCCTGTCATGACCTGGAAAGAAGGCGGCAATCTGGATTTCTACGGCGGCGATCTGGTCGGCATTGCGCACAAACTGGACTATCTGACGGCGCTCGGCGTCAATGCGCTATATCTAAACCCGATCTTCGCAGCGCGCAGCAATCATCGCTATGACGTGACCGATTTCTTCAATATCGATCCGTATCTTGGCGGCAACAACGCGCTCGCCAATTTGCGCGCCGCGCTAGATGCGCTCAACATGCGCTTGATCCTAGACGTCACGCTCAACCACTGCGGCTGGTTCAATCCTTGGTTCGTTCAAGCCCAAGCCGATCCGAATGCGCCGACCAACGAGTTCTTCACCTTCTACGAGCATCCGCACCGCTACGAAATGTGGCTCGGCGTGCCAAGCTTGCCCAAGCTCAACTATCGCAGCCAGCGCCTGCGCGATCTGATGTACCGCCAGCCCGACTCGGTCTTGCGGCATTGGCTGAGGCCGCCCTACCGCATTGACGGCTGGCGCCTGGATGTGGCGAACATGCAAGGCAGGCAAGGTGCACAGCAGCTTGGCCATGAGATCGGGCGTGAGATCAGGGCAGCCGTCAAAAGCGAAGGCCGCGACCGCTATTTGATGGGCGAGAACTTCTTCGATGGCACGCCACACCTGCAAGGCGATGAGTTAGATGCGATCATGAACTATCAAGGCTTCACCTTGCCGCTGTGGCGCTGGCTTGGCAACTACGATCACGGGCGCGGCTACTATCCGCTAACCAGCAACGTGCCCATCAGCGCTGAGACGCTCGCTGCGCAATGGGCAACTTTCCGCGCTGCCGTGCCTTTCGTGATCGCACGTCAGCAATACAACTTGCTGGATAGCCACGATACGCGCCGCTTTTTGAACATCGTCAACGGCGATCTGGCCTTGCTCAAGCTTGGCGCTGTCCTGTTGTTCACTTATCTGGGCGTGCCGAGCATTTACTATGGCGATGAGATCGGCCTGGCAGGCGAGAACGACCCTGATAACCGACGCTGCATGATCTGGGATGAGGCGCTTTGGAATCACGACCTGCTAGCGCACTACAAGCGCCTGATCGCCTTGCGTCGCAGCGCCTCAGCGCTGTGCGAAGGTGGCTTTCAGCATCTTTACGCTGATGCCGACCTGATCGCCTATCAGCGGCACAGCGCTGCACAACGCTTGATCGTGATCGGCTGCCGCGCGGCGCGCCAGACGGCACTAGTGCCGCTCTGGCATGGCGGGCTGCCTGATGGCGCAGAATTGACCGATCTACTGAGCGGCAACACTTATGTCGTTCAGAACGGCCTAGTCGCGCTAGAAGGACTGAGCGCAGGCTCAGCGCTCATCCTTGAGGAAAAGCATTAGGAAGTGATGCGCTGACGAATATCGGCAAGGCCAGGCAGCTGAAAACGCTCAGCAGGCGGTCGGCGATGCGCGGCCAGGCATACTCGGCTGCTTCACGCGCGGCGTTGGCGCCTAGCTGAGCGCGCTGCTCAGGCGCGCTTAGGACGGCGCAGATTTTCTCGGCTAGCGCTTGTGGATCGCGCACAGGCACATGATAGCCGTTGACGCCGTCGCGCACTAAGAAGGCCAAGCCGCCAACGGCTGAGGCGATCACAGGCGTGCCGCACGCCATGGCCTCGAGTGCCACCAGGCCAAACGATTCGTAGTCTGATGGCATGATCAGCGCCTCTGCTGCGGCATAGTACTCGCGCAGCGCCGCTTGATCTCTGGCGCCCAGAAAGACGACTATCTCTTCCAGGCCGAGCGCTGTGCGCAAAGCCTTGAGCCGATCCATCTCAGTGTTCTCGCCTTGTGCCGCGCTAGGATCGCCGCCAATGATGCTCAAGGTGAGCTGCCTGATCAGCTCAGGGCGCTGCGCCTTGAGCAAGGCCAACGCCTGCAGGATCGTATCCACGCCTTTGAGCGGCTCAATGCGCCCGACGAACAAGAGCATTTTCTGATCGAGCGGCATGCCCAGCGCCGCTTTAGCCACTGCAGGCTCAATTGGATGAAAGTGCGCCGTGTTCACGCCGGGCGGCACAACGACGATACGGCTGCGCGGCGCGCGATAGAGCCAGAGCATCTGAGCGCGCTCAGCGGGCGTAGCTGCGATCAGCAAATCAGCCCAAGACATGATGTCAGCTTCGTTGAATGAGCGCAAGTCGGCGGGCTGCAACATGCTAGCGCCGGGCGGCTGTGCGATCCGATCCTTCATCATGCCGAGCGTGTGGAACATCTGCACCACAGGCACGCGCCAAGCAGCGCGCAGCCTATGCGCCACAATGCCACTCAGCCAATAGTGGCTGTAGATCAGATCGTAGTGCAGGTCGTGTGCTGCAGCGAACTGCAGCACGTTCTGGGCGAATTCGGCCAAGTGCGGATAGATCTGATCGGGATCAAGCGGCGTTTGGGAGCCTGCAGGCAGGTGAATCACGCGCGCATTCTCGCCGAGCATCTGATTGATGTGCACTGCACACGAGCCCTGGCTGCGCGTGAAGACATCGACCTGAATGCCGCGCCTGCCAAACTCGCGGCTCAGCTCACGGACGTAGACGTTCATGCCGCCTGTCTTTTTGCCGCCTAGGGCTGCCAATGGGCAAGTATGGACGCTCAGCATGGCGATGCGCGCGATCTCCAACATGGTGTGCCTCGTCAAGCGGCGCTCAAGCGCGCCTGTATCTCGATCACAGGGCGATCTTTGCCGCCCATGCGATATTTGTACTCTTCATTGCCGCGCAAAAAGTCGAATTCGCGCCGCCCGCACTCAATGGCGTGCCGAATCAAGTGCAAGAGCAGCACAATGCCGCCGCTCAAGTGGGCATAGCCTTCAGGCTGCAAGCCACTGTTGTAGACCAAAATGCGATTGTCGTAGTCGAAGTTCAGATAGCTGGCTATTGGCACGCCGCCCGCCGTCAGGAAAGCCAGCTGCAGCCAGCCACAAGCAGCCATGCGCGGCATCACTAGCTTGAAGAACTCGCGGTTGTG
>RFIM01000002.1 GCA_003695215.1 Chloroflexota bacterium | reverse complement strand
GGAGTGCCCTGTGCCCGAAAATCGCTCGTCCACACCTTTGACGCGCCGTGACTTCCTGCGCCTGCTGAGCCTTTCTGCGCTGGGCGCTGCCCTGCCGACTCTGCCCGTAGGCGCGGCTGCACAGTCATTCCGCGTGCCGCGAACCTTGATGTTGCACACCAAAGATCGCTGGAAGCTGCCGCACATCCTGGAATGGCTGCGCGAACGCAACTATGAGAGCGTTGGCTATGCAGATGTGCTGCAAGCTCTGCAAGGCAAGCGTATCTTACCTGAGAGGCCGATCATCATCACTATCGACGATATTGCGCCGAGCTATATACAGCCTTACTTTTTAGCAATGGCCGAGGCAGTTGAGAAAGTTGGTTATCGCGGCGTCTTTGCTGTGGTTGCCGATCAGCCGCCGCGGCGCGCTGAGCGCGGCTGGGCGCAATTGCGCGAGCTGGCCGATCGCGGCTGGGAACTCGATACACACACGAGCTACCACAGCTATCTGCCTGCGCTCAAGTTGCCCGATCTACGCGATGAGATCGTGCAATCAGCTGAGTGGATTGCTGAAGGCACAGGGCGCGCGCCGTTGAGCCTGATCGCGCCTTATGGCGCCGTCTATCGCCGTGAGCGCGAGTTCGACGAGCGCATTTTTGAAGTAGCCGCTGAGGCTGGGCTGGCTTTCGTAGTCGGCATTGTAGGCGGGCGCTTCATCGGCGCTGAGGCGCGCCCGCCATATTATGTCGGCCGTATTGGCATCGCCAGCGATTACTTGCAAACAGGTCGTTGGATCGAGAACTTCTATCGAGGATCGTAGCGCGTGCAGCAGTTTGTGATCGAAGGCGGCTATCCGCTCAACGGCACTTTGGAAGTTGGCGGCAATAAGAATGCTGTGCTGAAGCTGATGGCAGCCTGCCTGCTGACCGACCAGCCCGTCACCTTGACCAACGTGCCGAGCATCCTGGATGTGCGCGTGATGGCTGAGATTCTGCGCAAGCTTGGCGCGTCAGTCATCTATGATGAGTCTGAGCGGCGCATGAGCATTCATGCGGCGCAGCTGCACACGCACGAAGTAGACGCAGCGCTCTCAGGGCGCCTACGCGCTAGCATTGTCTTGGCGGGCGCGCTCTTGGGCAGGCTTGGCAAGGCCACGCTGCCGCTGCCAGGCGGCGATGTGATCGGCAGGCGGCGCCTGGATACGCACATTCTGGCGCTCCAGAAGCTGGGCGCACAAATCCAGATCGCGCGCGGCTTTCAGATGCACGCTGAGCAGCTGGTCGGCACCTCAATTTTGCTCGACGAAGCGAGCGTGACAGCCACTGAGAACGCCATCTTGGCGGCGGCGCGCGCCAAAGGCACTACGGTCATCCGCAACGCGGCTTGTGAGCCGCACGTGCAGGATCTGTGCAACTTCTTGGTCATGCTGGGCGTGCCGATCGAAGGCATTGGCTCGAATCAGCTCACCATTCACGGCACGGAGCAGCTTGGCGGCGGCACATTTCGCGTCGGCGCCGATTACATCGAAGTAGCAAGCTACATCGGCGCAGCGGCGCTCACAGGCGGCGAGGTGCTGATCAAGAATGCCGATCCGCAGCATCTGGCTATGATCGAATTGGTCTACAACAAGCTCGGCGTGCACTGGGAAGTGCGCGGCACAGACATTTTCGTGCCGCGCGGCCAGGCCTTGCGCGTGCAGACCGATCTGGGCAATCGCATTCCTGTGATCAAGGCGCAGCCGTGGCCGTCTTTTCCCTCTGACCTGCTCAGCATCGCCCTGGTGATCGCCACGCAATCTTCAGGTGCCGTCATGTTCCACGAATGGATGTACGACGGGCGCTTGTTCTTCACTGATAAGCTGGTGAGCATGGGCGCGCGCATTGTGCTGTGCGATCCACATCGTGCCCTTGTGCAGGGGCACACACCGCTGCACGGCGATTTGACCATCAGCAGCCCGGACATTCGTGCGGGCATCGCCTTGCTGATTGCAGCGCTGTGCGCGCGCGGCCGCACTGTGATCGGCAACGTGCATCACATCGACCGCGGCTACGAGCGTGTGGAAGAGAAGCTGCGCCTGCTCGGCGCCAAAATTGAGCGGCTGACATACTAGGATTTGCTATAATCGAGCTAGGCTGCGTGAGAATAGGCCATAGGACGGATGAAAACATGTCTCGACAAAGACGAACAACAGATGAGATGCGTCAACGCCTGCTTGGCACGCTACTTGCCGACGCGTTCTTCACGTGGCCGAGCGCTCTTGTGATCGGCTTGACCTTGATTGCCTTCTTCTCAGGTCTGACGCTCTTCAGCGGCTTTCAGCCATGGATGTGGCTAGTGATCGGCGCAATTCTCGAGGTGATTTACCTGGCGATCACAGTCAGCGATCCGACGGCGCGCCGCGAGGCGCTCAGCCGCATGCTGCAAGAGCGCTTCGATCCGCGCGATATCAAGAACCTGCCGGCGCGCCAACGCTTGCAAAAAGCGCTTGAGTACAAGCGCAGCATCGACCAGTTCATCGCTAAACAAAGCGGCGCTATGCAGACAGCGCTGCAAGAGACCGCGCGCGAGATCGAAGCCTGGATCGAGCAAATCTATCTGCTGGGCAAGAGCATTGATAACTTCGAATCCAACACGATCGTCGAGCGCGATAGACGCGAAGTGCCAACTCAGTTGCGCGCCCTCGAGACGCGCCTGCAAATGGAAACCGATCCTTCTGTGCGCGCCGAGCTGGAAGAAGCCATTGCGATCCGCCAACGCCTGCTGAACGACTTGCAGAAAGTCGCTAGCTTGATCAAGCGCACTGAGATCAGAATGGATAACACAGTCGCTCAGCTCAGCTCAGTCCATACCAAGCTGCAGCAAATGGCGCACACACGCGATATGGATAGCGCGCGTGCCCGTCGGCTGGCTCAGGAGATTCACGCGGAAGTTTCAGCGCTCTCGGATATCGTCGAGGCGATGGAAGATATGTACAGCAGCAGCGCCAGCGGCTATGTTGGCGCTGTAGATAAGCTGAGCGCTCGGATCGAGTCAACGCCTGCCCAAAGCCAAGAGAGCGAGTTGGATCGCTTCCTGGCAGAAGATGAAACGCGCCGACGTGCCTCGCGCCGAGAGTAGCCGCTCAAGCGCGTTTTGACGGCGTGGCTGCAGCTTGATCGACTAGCCACTGCGCCTCGCGGATCAGTTGGGCAGGGTAGCGCTGCGGATCGTGCGCGCCGTGCAGCACCGCATGGAGCGCTTGTGCCTTTTCAGCGCCACTGACCAGGAAAACTTTGTGCTGTGCCGTGTTGATATACGGCGCGGTCAAGGTCAGCCGCCACGCCGAGAGCTTGGGCACATAGTTTGCGACACAAGCGCGCTCAGTCTCATTCAGCGCAACTGTTTCAGGGAAGAGCGAGGCAGTGTGCGCATCCTCGCCCATGCCTAGAAGAATCAGATCGAGCCTCACATTCCTCAAGAGCGCGTTATACGCCTCAGCTGCTTGCTCAGGCGCGTCCTCGCCGCGCATGCGATGCACGTTAGCCTCAGGCAAGCCCACAGGCTCTAGAAGAGCCCGCTGTACCATGCCATAGTTGCTCTCTGCGTGATCGGGCGGCACACAGCGCTCGTCGGCAAAGTAGACATGCACACGCGACCAATCCAGCCGCACGCGCCACTCAGGCAAGGCCAGCAGCGCATAGAGCGGCAAGGGCGTCTTGCCGCCTGAGAGGGCCAAATGGAAGGCGCCGCGCTCGGCGAGCGCTTGCGCGCCCAGCTTGATAATCAGCGCGGCAGCGGCCCAAGTCAGGTCGGCGAGATCGCGGTAAACGGTCACAGCCTGCATGAGTATCTTCCGTCCTACGCATTGCACTAGCGCGATCATAGCCGAGTTCGGGCTCAGTGCCGAATTTATGCCTTGACAGAACTCCAAAGTGTGTATAAGCTCTAACTGGAATTTAGTTCAGCCTAAATTGCGGGATGTATCGGAAAATGCGCGGGCTCAGCCGATGCCTGGTTGTGAGTGCCTTGTTTTTGATGCCGTTGCTAGGCGTACGCGCTGAAGAGCGCTTGCGCGTGGTAGCCACGACCACACAGGCGGCCGATTTAGTGCGTGCGATCGGCGGTGAGCGCGTGGCGCTGACGGCGCTGATGAGCGGTGGCGTCGATCCGCATCAGTACAAGCCAACTGCGTCGGATATCGCGGCGATGAACGCGGCACAAGCCGTGATTTACAGCGGCTTGAACCTTGAAGGGCAGTTTGAGAAGGTCTTTGAGGCGCTCGGCCAGCGCATGGTGCGCACATATGCGCTGAGCGAGCCTGTTCTGCAGGCAGGCTTCCTGCTTGAGGAAGCCCACGGCGTGCTTGATCCACACTTCTGGTTCGATCCGCGCAATTGGATGCTGGCAGCTGAAGGTTTGGCTGAGCTGCTGGCCGAGCTGGACGCGCCGAACGCTGCTTTTTACCGCGCCAACGCAGCGGCTTATAGCGCGCAGCTGGAAGCGCTTTACGGCTGGGCGCACTCAGCCCTGACCGATTCTGCGATCCCTGAAGCAAAGCGCGTTCTGATCACCTCGCACGATGCCTTCCGATACTTCGGCGATGCTTTCGGATGGCGCGTACGCGGCATTCAGGGCATCAGCACAGTGGCTGAGGCGAGCGTGAGCGACATCCAAGCTGTTGCAGAGCTGTTGGCAGCCGAAGGCATTGAGGTGATCTTCATCGAGAGCAGCGTGCCGCGCGCTACAGTGGAGGCGGTCATTGCAGCGGCGCGCGCGCGCGGCGTTGAGGTGCGGCTAGGCGTGCGCGCGCTGTACTCAGATGCAATGGGCGATCCTGACAAGTTCGGTGGCACCTACCTTGAGATGATCGTCCACAACGTCATCACTATCTTGCAATCTTTTGGCTACAAGGTGCCGCCATTGCCTGCGCGCTTGGCGCTCAGCTTGCCTGAAGATTTCCAAGCGCGCTAAATTTTTGCGTTCCTGAAAGGATGTGATGCCATGACAAATGCATCTTATGCGCTCGAGATTAACGACCTAACCGTAGCCTATAATCACAAGCCTGTGCTGTGGGATGTCGACTTGTGTGTGCCGAGCGGCGTCCTGATGGCGATCATCGGGCCGAACGGCGCGGGCAAAAGCACGCTGATCAAAGCGGCGCTTGGCTTGATCCCACGTGCAGCTGGCGATGTGCGCTTCTTCGGCTTGCCGCTGCGCCAAGCGCGCTCGCGCATCGGCTACGTGCCGCAGCGCAGCAGCGTGGACTGGGACTTCCCGATCACTGCCCTTGATGCCGTGATGATGGGTCTGTATGGCAAGCTCGGCTGGCTGCGCCGACCTAATGGAAGGGCGCGCCAAGCTGCGCTCGAGGCACTTGAGCAGGTCGGCATGGCGCCGTTCGCCGAGCGGCAGATTGGCCAACTGAGCGGCGGCCAGCAGCAACGTGTCTTCTTAGCGCGCGCGCTCGTCCAAGATGCCGATCTGTACTTCATGGATGAGCCATTCGCAGCTGTCGACGCCGTCACGGAGCGCGCTATCGTCAGCCTGTTGCATAGGCTACGCGATCGAGGCAAGACGGTAATCGTCGTTCACCACGACCTGCAGACTGTCACGCAATATTTCAACTGGGTGACCTTGCTGAACGTCGAGGTGATCGCCAGCGGCGCGACTCAAAACGTTTTCACAGAAGAAAACATACGGCGCACTTATGGCGGGCGGATCGGCGCCTTGCCTGCGGCGTCAGGCACTTCACAAGGGAAAAGCGCTTATGTCGCCTGAGGATCGACGCGTTTGGCGCTTCATCAGCGCAGCTGGGCTAGGTATGGCGCTGGGCGTGCCGCTGAGCATGGCGCTGGGCGTCTCATACGACTACACGCTGACTAATGTGGCGCTAGGTGGCACGTTGCTGGGCATCTTGTGCGGCATGGTCGGCACCTTTGCCGTGCTGCGCAGGCAGAGCCTGATCGGCGATACGCTCTCTCATGCGGCGTTGCCAGGCGTGGTGATCGCCTTTTTGCTCTTCGGGCGCGAGCCATCAGCGTTGCTGCTAGGCGCAGCTATGACGGGCGGTTTGGGCGTCCTGCTGGTCAACTGGCTCGTCAGCACGACGCGCCTGAAGCAGGACGCGGCAATGGGCATCGTGCTGACAGCATTTTTTGCCATTGGCGTGGCGCTGCTCTCATATATTCAAGGGCGTGCAGGCGCTAGCCAGGCAGGCCTAGAGCGCTTCATTTTCGGGCAGGCAGCTGCGATGGTCGAGCGCGACGTGCTGATGCTTGGCGCAGCTTGCGCGGTTGTTGGCACAGCGCTGCTTGCCTTTTGGAAGGAACTCAAGCTGCTGAGCTTCGATCCTGACTTTGCGCGCGCCAACGGCTTGCCGACGGCGCGCCTGTCAGCGCTGCTCTCAGCGCTGAAAGTGACCGTGATCGTGCTAGGCTTGCAGCTGGCGGGCGTGATCTTGATGGTCGGCTTGCTGATCGCGCCTGCAGTCGCGGCGCGGCAATGGACGCGCCGTCTGGAGCAGATGATCGTCTTGGCGATGCTTTTCGGCGCCTTCAGCGGCGGTAGCGGCGCTGTGCTGAGCGCGCTGGAAGGCGGTTTGCCAACTGGCCCACTGATGATCGCAGTCGCCTTCAGCCTTGTAATGCTAGCGCTCGCTTTGGCGCCTGAGCGCGGCGTGCTGTGGCAACTTTGGCGGCGTCAGCTGCGCCGCGAGGTGTGAGCATGCAAGCCTTTGAGCGCCTGCTGATTGAACTGCTGCTCAGATTCACCACAGCGGAGCGGTTGAACGCCTTTTTAGGCGATCCGCGCAACGTGGCCTTGTTAGTCGGCGCACTAGTGGCGATCTCGACAGCGTTATGTGGCGTCTTTTTAGTGCTGCGCAAGATGGCGATGACGGCTGACGCGATCAGCCATTCAGCCTTATTCGGCATTGTGGTGGCCTTTTTGGCGATGTTGGCGCTCGGCCAGGCGCCCAATCTGAGCGCGCCGCTGTTGCTGATCGGCGCTGCTGCTGCCGGCGTCGGCACAGTGGTGCTGACCGAGCTGATCGAGCGCTCAAACTTGGTCAAGAGCGATGCGGCGCTAGGCTTGGTTTTTCCGTTTCTGTTCGCCCTGGCTGTGATCTTGGTGACGCGCTACATCCCGAACGTGCATCTGGATACCGACTCAGTCATGCTCGGCGAGATCGGCATGGCATGGGCGAACGCCAACAGCCACTGTTTCGCTAACTGTGAGTCTGTTACTATCACAGCTGAAGACCCGCGCGCGAAGATGGCGCGCAGGTGCCTGAACTGCGCCGCTGAAGGCATCTCGCCGCGCAGCCCAGGCGCCGTGTTTGAGACATACTGCGCCAATTGCGGCACCTTCAGCGCGGCCGAGGCTTGGCAACGCCGCTTGATCGCGCAACCGCCTGAGCTAGTCTTCGTGCCACGCGCCTTGATGCCGCTAACCATAATCGCCTTGCTCAACCTGCTATTTGTGCTGCTCTTCTACAAAGAGCTGAAGTTGACCAGCTTCGACGCGACGCTAGCTACAGTATTCGGCTTCAAGCCTGCGCTGCTCAGCTACGCTTTGCTGATCTTGGTCAGTCTGACGGCTGTGGCTGCTTTTGATGCCGTCGGCGCGATCTTGGTCGTGGCATTCTTCGTGATGCCTGCAGCTGCGGCCTACTTGCTCACAGATCGGTTGTGGCAGATGCTGATGATCGCGCCTGCGCTCAGCCTTGCGGCTAGCTTGATCGGCTATGAGACAGCGCAAAGCCTAGATCTCTCGATCTCAGCAGCAATGGTCAGCGTCCTGTTCTTCTTCTTCGTGCTGATCTGGCTCTTTTCGCCGCGTCACGGCTTGCTCTTGGCGCTGTTTCGGCGTTGGCAGCAGCGGCGCTTATTCGCGGAGCAACTCTTACTTGGGCACTTGTACAACCATCAGCACACTGCCCAAGCCGACTCGGAGAGCGCGCAAAGCACGCTGCATGAGCATCTCAGCTGGACTTCGGACAAGACGGCGCGTTGTTTGGCGCGGCTGCACGCCAAACGCTTGGTGGACATTCGAGCAGGCCAGGTGCGTCTGACTGAGCATGGCGTTGCGCTAGTGCGCGCCTTCCGCAGCGAGCTAGCGCTGCACTAGCCTTGTGCCGCGCGCCGATAGACCGCCAAAGTCTGGCGCGCTGCCTCCTGCCAGGAGAAGCGCTGCAAATTGGCGCGGCCTTTGGCGCGCAAAGCCTGGCGCAGCGCCGAGTCGCGCAGGAGAGAACGCATCGCTTCTGCCATCTGCTCGACATCGTACGGATCGAAGAGATATGCGCCTTCGCCGACGATCTCTGGCAAGGAAGCCGCGCGAGAACACAGCAGTGGCACGTCTGCGGCCTGCGCTTCAAGCGCGGGCAAACCAAAGCCTTCGTAGAGCGAGGGCAGGACGAATAAGTCGGCGCCATTGAGCAAGGTCGGCAGATGCGCGTTAGGCACGTAGCCTGTGGTGCGCACGCGCTCGGTGAGCAGCTCAGGCGTGACGTTAGGTGGCACTTTGCCGATCAGCACCAAGTCATGCGGGAAGTCAGCTTGGATGCGCGCAAAAGCGGCGAGCAGGCGTGGTATGTTCTTGTGTGGATAGCCGCCGCCAATGGCTGCGATGTACGGCTGACGCAGGCCGTAGTGCGCACGGATGGCCGCGGCTGCCTCGCCAAACAGGATCGGCGCTGTGTTGCCTGCGCCTGAATGCACCACGTCGATTTTCTCTGCGGGCAGGCCCAAGTGCGCGATCATCTCGCGCTTGGCGAACTCAGAGACGGCGATGATGCGCTGTGCCGCGCGGCTGCCGCTGGCTGTGAAGAAGATCACCACACGGCGCCGCAAGGCCGACATATCCTCGCTCAGCACTACGAAGCGCGTATCGTGCAAGGTGACTACGCTTGGGCATGGCAAGGCTAGCGGCGCGATAGTGTTGAGCGAGTGCAGGACGTCCAGGCGGTGACGGCGCGCCAAAAATGGCAGGATCGCCTGCTCATAAGCGTAGCGCAGCACACGGGTTCTGGGCGAGATTGGGCAGAGGATTCGCTGCAGATTTGGTGCTTCTGGCACAGGGAAATCGGCTTGCTCGCGATTGAGGTACAGATAATAGATATTATCGGAATCAACTGCCAAGATCGCTTTGAGCAGCTGCTCGGCATAAATAGAGGTGCCATTGATGATGCCTTTGCGCAAGTAGAGCGCATTCCAGCCGATTCGCATCAGCGCTGTGCCACTTTCCGATAGACTTCTAGCGTTTGGTAGGCTGTCCGTTGCCAGGAGAAGCGCTGCAAGTTGGCGTGGCCTTTGGCGCGCAGCGATTGGCGCAGCGTCGAATCGCGCAGGCAAACGCGCAAGGCTTGTGCCAAACTCTGCACATCGTATGGATCGAAGTAGTAGGCGCCATCGCCTGCTACCTCAGGCAAGGAGGCTGCCTGCGAGCAGACGAGCGCCACATCCGCGGCTTGCGCTTCAAGGGCAGGCAGGCCGAAGCCTTCGTAGAGCGAGGCGACGACGAAAACATCGGCGCCACGCATCAGGATAGGCAAATGCGCATCAGGCACATAGCCTGTAGTGCGCACGCGCTGAGTGAGCATCTCAGGCGTGACATTGTTCGGCAGTTTGCCGATCAGCACTAGCTCGTGCGGAAACTCAGCTTGGATCGTGGCGAAGGCTTCCAGCAAGCGCGGGATGTTCTTATGAACGTAGCTGCCGCTGATGGCTGCGATGTACGGTTGACGCACGCCGTAGTGCGCGCGGATCGCCGCGTCTGTCTGCGAGGCGGGCAGGGCGCTTGGGCTGATGCTCAGGTGGATCACGTCTATCTTATCGGCGCGCAAGCCGAAATGTGCCATCATCTCACGCTTGGCGAACTCGGAGTCAGTGATCACACGCGTGGCGCGCCGTGCGCCATTGCCTGCGAAAAAGCGAATGACTTGTTTGCGAAAGCCGTAGATATCGCCGCCAAGGCCTGGCACCATGAAGCGTGTGTCGTGCAGCGTCATCACGCTGCGGCAGGGCAAAAAGAATGGATGCGTCAGGTGCAGCGAATGCACGACATCCAGCCTGTGGCGCAAGGCGTGCAATGGCAGCAGGACTTGCTCGTGGAAGTAGCGCAGGAAGCGCTGCCTTGCCAGGAAGTTCCAGATCACAGGCTGGAAGTTCGGCGATGGCATGGCGAAGTCGGCCGCTTCGCGATTCAAGTAGACATAGTAGGCATTCTCGGAGTCGAGCAGCGCTAGAGAGTCGAGCAGGCGACGTGCATAGACATAGGCGCCGTCCACACAGCTAGGCCGCAGGTACAAGATGTTGATGCCGATCCGCATTGACCGCCTGCCGTTGCACAAATCCCGGCTATAATAACAAGCGACAGCACGAGTCGGCAAGCGAGGAGAGAGCGTGAGCGTAGCGCCGAGCGTCAAACGCAATGTGCTTTACAACGTGCTAGGCGGTCTCTGGTCGATTGGGCTGAATCTGCTGTTAGTGCGCGTGCAGCTGCAGACTCTCGGCGCGGAAGCCTACGGTCTGGTCAGCTTTGGCCAGAGCCTGATGCTGATGAACACGCTCTTCGATTTCGGCTTATCCACCACGTTGATTCGCAGCATTGCTGCTGAGCGCGAGCGAGCTATAGCCTTCGTGCGCAGCGCCGCGGCGATCTACTGGCTGTGTGCACTCGCCATTGGCGCGCTGATTTTCCTGGCAGCTGAGCCATTGGCCTTTCATTGGCTGCGCCTTGAGCGGATTGAGCCTGCTGAGGCAATCGTAGCGCTGCGCCTATGGGCAGTCGCCATTGCCTTCAATCACCTGATGTATCTGTACGTGGCGCTCATGAGCGGCGCACAGCGCCTGGATTTGCTGAACGCCGTCAAGGTGCTGTACATCGGGCTGTATCAAGGCGGCGGCGCGCTCTTGCTGCTGATGACGGGCAGTTTGCTCGGCTTCATGCTCTGGAACGCGCTGACGTCGGTCTGTGGTGCTGTGCTCTATGGCTGGGCAGTGCGCCGCGCTTGGAAACCGCTGCTCAGCAGGCCGCGCTTGGCATGGTCGGCCTTGCGCCCGTTGATGGCTCAGATGGGCAGCGTGTATGGCACGGTCATCCTCTCGCTAATCCTGATCCAAGTGGATCGGCTGCTGATCAGTCGCTTGCTGCCGTTGACTCAGCTCGGCTTCTACAACACAGCTTTCATCATCATTCAAGGCATCGGTACCCTGCAAGGCTTTTTGAACACAGCCCTGCTGCCTGCCCTAGCTCGCGATCACGGCAGTGGCGATCAGGAAGCCTTCAGACGGCACATGCGGCGCTTGTTGCAGGTGATGCTCTACGTGATTGCGCCGCTTGTCTTCGCTTGCATCGCCTTTGGGCGTGAGCTCTTGCTGCTGTGGACGACGCCTGAAGCTGCTGATGGCGCTTACCGCGCCATGGCGCTTTTGGCGCTCGGATCGCTGCTGAATACGATCTCATCAGCCGATTACACTGCTGCAACTGCCACTGCCAATGCGGACGTGATCGTGCGCGTGAATCTGTGGCTGACGGCGCCATATGTGCTGCTCATGTACGCGCTGATCGTGCTGCTAGGCATCGAAGGTGCAGCATTAGCTTGGATCGCGCTTAATTTCACGTATTTATTCACGCAACAGCCTGCTGTGCATCGGCGTCTATTTGGCGCGTATCGCAGCAGCTGGGTAGCG
>RFIM01000015.1 GCA_003695215.1 Chloroflexota bacterium | reverse complement strand
TGCAGCGTCTTGTTCGACCTGCCTGAACCGTTCCGCGATTCCGAGAGCAGGCCGTTCGAAGTGCCGCCGCTTGATTTCACGCCTTTCCAAGAGGCGCTTTACCTGGAGGATGAGCGCACCACGCAAGCTGCTTTTCTACAACGGCAAGGTCTAGCGCTGACTGAGGAGAATCGCCCTGAGGAGGCGCGTGAGGCGCTGACACGCGCGCTTGAGATACGTCAAACGCTCGATTCGCCCTATGCAGTCGCTGAGACGCTCAGCGCGCTTGGCAGGCTAGCGTATCTGAACGGCGAAGTGGCGACGGCTATCGCACATTTGGAAGCCGCGGCTGAGATTTTACATCGGCTGCAGGATGCGGCTGCTTTAGAGACGATCAGGCTCGCCTTATGCCGTGCTTATGCCTTTGCGGGCAGAATCGAAGCGGCGCTCGCTATTGTGGATGAAGAGACCGCGCCGCTAGCTGACTTGGCTGCGCTTTATCGTGCTGTCGGCAAATGGTCCGAGGCATTGGCGTGCTATGAGCGCGCTCTGACAATTGAGTTAGATGAGGAAGATTGGCTTGCAGTGCAAGTTGGGCGTGCCGAGGCGCTGATCTTGGCAGGCAGGCACGCCGAGGCGCTGCGCAGCGCGCCTGAGGGCAGCTTCACAGCGCTCTGGGCGCGCGCCTTGAGCTGCCACTTACAAGGCGATCTGAGCAACGCGCTGAGCGCCTATCAGGCGCTCGAGACTGTGACGCCCTACGCATGGCGCGGCATAGTGGCCCGTGCAAAGGCGCGCGCTTTGGCGGCGCTCGGCCACCTGCGCGAAGCGGCGCTGCTAGTCGGCGCAGAAGGCGTGTGGTATGAGGCGCGGCAACCCTATGCTGCTTTCGCACGCCAACGCCTGAGTTTGGCGCTCTACGCACACTTTTGCCTGATGTTGAACGAAAGCGATGAGGCGCAGCGCGCCGCTGAAGAAGCGCGCACTCTGCGCGCCGAGCGCCCTGATCCTGAAGCTGAGGCGATCGCTTGCTGTGTGCTGGGACGCTTGGCGCAGCGCGCAAACGACTTTGAGCGGATGAGCGCAGCCTTTGAAGCCGCCCTGAAGGCGCTCAGCGCGCTACACGATGACTCGGCGCGTGCGCATATATTACATACGCTAGGCGATGGCTACCGTGAGCGCGGCCAATATGAACGCGCTGTTATCTGTTATCAACGGGCGCTGAGCTTCACGCCGTCAGAGACCGTCTTGACGTATTTGGCGCTTGCTGAGGCATTGACAGCGCTAGGGCGCCATGCTGAGGCGCTTGAGGCGGGCGCTGAGGCGATCGCTGCCTTGCACGGGCAACAAGAAACAGCCGACCTAGCCCTGCTCGGCTTTGCTTATGCGCAGCAAGCGAGGCGTCAGATGCACTATGGGCGCGCTGAGCGTGCGCAGGAGATTAACGAGCATTGGCTGCGCATCCTCGCGGCGCGCTTGCCTCAGGCAACGGCGCATCCTGAACCTGCTGTACAGGCGCTCGCTATCGGTCTATATTTGCGCAGCGCGCTCGAGTCAGCCTTCGCCGAGCGCGACCCGATTGAGCTGGTAGACCTCGCCGAGCGCGCACTGCAGATTGTCGAGCAGAGTGCGCCACAGACTATTGCTGAATGGGCAGCGCGCCGCGACCTAGCGGAGCTATACAGGCGTCTAGGACGTTCAGCAGAGGCGATAGAAGTCCTTGCGCCTGCCTTAGCGCTCGATCGTCATGAGGACGCTTATACGGCGCTATGGCGCGATATTTACCTGTGCGCAGCGCGTGCCTGCGTGCCGCACAGCCGCGCGCACATCGGCGCTGAACACTACTATACGCAAGCGATGTTCAACGAGCGCGATGAGCGAAAGCGCGCCTTCATCGCGCTCGAAGCTGCCGAATCCTGCCGCCGCTGCGGCAATGACGAGCAAGCCGCTGAGCATTATGCAGTTGCCGCAGCCCTGTTCAGCCGCGCTTCGGATAGCAAACAGCAGGCTGAAGCCTTGATGCTCTCAGCTGAGGCGCATTTCCGCCTCCAGCGTTATGAGCCTGCCATTCAGGCTTTTCAAGCCGCACTGCGCGTGCTGGAACGCACGACCAAGCCCAGCTCAGCGCGCATGGCGCAGCTCTACGCCGATCTCGGCACGGCGCACGCGGCCATTGGGCAAGCGCGCGGCGCCGCTGAGGCCTTCAAGCAGGCCTTGCGCCTGATCGATCAGTTCAACGAGCCGCAACGCTATGCCACAATTCTGACCGCTTTCGCGCGCGCTGAAATGCGCCTTGAAGCCTATCAAAGTGCCGCGACTGCTTACCAGGAAGTGCTGCAATTCGAACATCCGCCTGAAGCGCGTCAGAGTCTGTTGGCTGAATTCGGCACTGCCTTGCAGAAGCTCAATCAGTTTGAAGCCGCTGCTCAAGCTTACGAACAAGCGCTGGCGCTGCTCGAGCCTGGCTCGAAAAAACGCGCTGAACTTGAACAAGCGCTGGCTGATTGCTATACCGCGCTTGATGATTACGAAGCTGCGCAGCGGCACTACACAGAGGCTATTGCTCATGCCGTGCCTGAACAGCGCGGCGCACTTTGGCTAGCGCTCGGCAATTTGCAGCGTCGCTATGACCACCTTGAATCGGCGCTCGAGTCTTATGGGCAAGCGCTTGAGCATTTGGACAAGCAGCGCCAAGGCGTTCAGCGCGCCGAAGCCGAGCGCGCCACGGGCGAGATTCTGCTCGCGCTTCAGCGCCCACAGCAGGCTATTCCACACCTGGAGCGTGCTTTTGAGCTGGAAAAAGCGCAAGCGCGCCAGGCGCCTGCCACTTTGATCGCGCTTTTGCAGGCGCTTGCCGCAGCCTATGAGCAGTGTGGCGATTTAGGGCGCGCTGCCGCGCATCAGCATAGCGCGTTGGTCTATCAGGATGCGCAGCGCGCACCTGAGGCATATTTAGCCACTCTGGCCGAATTAAGGCGTCTATACGCGCAGCTCGGTCGCCACGGCGAGGTGATCAAAGCCTGTGAGGAAGCCTTGCGCCTTGAACATACCTTAGCGCGCCCGAACAAAGCGCGTCTCGGCCAGACCTATTTGGCGCTTGGCAGAGCGCAGCAGGCGCTCAGTCAGCTAGATCGCGCCGTCCAGACTTTTCAGCAAGCCTTGCAGATCGCCCCTGAACCGGAGATCGAGCATGCTTTGGCTGAAGTGCGCGCTGAGATCGCTCGACATGAGCAAGCACTGGACGTAGCCACGCAATCGCGCTCCTTGTTAGAGCGAACGCGCCTGCCTGACCTGCGCAGCCTTGTTTTCGTGATCGCATTACAAGCGCAGCACAGCCTTGCGCTAGGACGCTTAGACATGCTGCAGCAGTACCTTGACGATCTGATCGCCACTGTGCGCGGGCGCCGTCATGAGCTGATCTTCGCCACGGCGGATCCGACTGCGCAAGCGTTGTTGGCGCTCTTGCACGGCGCCGATGCAGCTGAGGCGCGCTTGGCAAGCGCTGAGTATCGCGCGGCGCTCGATCTGCTGCGGCGCGAGGCGCAACCGAACGCTGCGCTCATGAAAGTCTTACACTACTTGTTGGAGAGCGCTTCGGGATGAGCTTGTGGCGCTATCGTGATGCGGCGCTCAGCCTTGCTTTGCTGAACCTGCGCTTGCGCTACAACAACACGTTGATCGGTGCCAGTTGGAGCTTGGTCAATCCACTCTTCTTCACGCTGATCTTCACCTTTGTATTCACTGTGCTGTTGCCAAATGAGACGCCAGACTTCCCTGTGTTTGTGCTTTCGGCGCTGTTGGCATGGAACTACTTTCAGGCAGCAGTCGTCAACGCTGCTATCAGCGTGACCAACGGCCGCGGCTTGGTGCTGAAAATCGCCTTTCCGCGCGCTGTGCTACCAGCAGCCGCTATCCTGACCGAGCTAGTGACCTTCAGCCTTGCGCTTAGCGTCGTTATCGGTTTGCTCTATCTGAGCGGGCGTGGCTTGGGCACAGGCATACTTGCTTTGCCTATATTGGTGGGCTTGCTGACATGCCTTGCCAGCGGGCTTGGCGCATTGCTAGCTACATTGAACGTCTATCTGCGCGATACACAAGAGTTCTTGAGTGTCTTTATGTTCGGTTGGTTTTTCATGACGCCGATCATCTACAGCCTAGAGTCAATTCCGCCTGAGCGGCTGATTCTGGGCATGAGCGCACGGACGCTCATTCAGCTCATCAATCCGCTCTCGCCGCTGATCAGCGCCTTTCGGCAAGCGATCTACGAGCGGCGCTTCCCTGACCTAGATTTGATCAGCCTCTCGGCGCTTGCCGCTCTCTTTTTTCTCGCAATCGGTGCGCGAGTCTTCGGGCGTGCCAGCCGTTATTTTGCTGAATCGCTATGACGTGCATTGAAGTCTACAATGTCACTAAGACGTTCACCATTGTGCGCGACCGTGCTCGAACGGTTAGTGGTTTTTTCATAGACCTGATACGTTTTTGGCGCCGCCTTGAACGCGTGCCGTTCACGGCCCTGCGCGAGATTCAGCTGAGTGTGGCACAAGGCGAGGCGCTCGGCATCATCGGCGCCAATGGCAGCGGCAAAAGCACTCTGCTCAAGCTCATTGCAGGTATTTACGCGCCAACAAGCGGCACAATCAGCGTGCGCGGAAGCCTAGTGGCACTTTTAGAGCTAGGCGCAGGCTTTCATAGCGAACTGAGTGGGCGCCAAAATATCTTGTTGAATGGCACGCTCTATGGTCATACACGGGCAGAGATGGCCCGCCGCGTCTCAGAGATCGCTGCTTTCGCCGAGATCGAGCCGTTTTTAGAGACGCCGATCAAGTATTATTCAAGCGGCATGCAAGCGCGCCTCGCTTTTGCAGTAGCTATGGCCACGCCTGCTGAGATCATCTTGATGGATGAAGTTCTTGCTGTCGGCGATATGGCATTTCAGGCGCGTTGCCTAGCAAAGCTGCGCCAGTTGAAGGCCGAAAGGCGTACCCTAGTGCTTGTCTCGCACAGCATGGACGTAGTCCGTGAGCTATGTGACCGCGCCATTTGGCTCGATCATGGCTGCTTGATGGCCGAAGGCACGCCTGAAGAAGTTGTTGCTGCTTATCAGGCACATAGCGCTCGGCAGAACGCACAAATAGCCTCCGCGCACGCATCAGGAGCGAGCTAAGCAGCTGTAGCGAGCGCATCTGCCGCAACAAATGCAGCATCTACTTTCCCGATACGCATCTCAAAGCCGCTTTTTGCAACAATAAGCTATAATAAAATCGCTTCAAGCGAAGGACGTGCTAACAGGCTATAGCACTTTATGCTCGAACTTTCACGCCATGCCGAGCCAGCCCTGTACTGGGAAGGCGGCCACTATGAACTGAACTTGAGTTTCGAATCGCTGCGCGATAGGCAGTGGCATGATGTGCTGAACGCGCTCTGGAGCCATGTCTTGCTGAACGGCCCGCTAGCGGCGCGCTACGTGCCAAACTGCGCAGTGCCTGAAAAAGTGCCGATTCAAGTGCCGCCGCCAACGGCTGTGGTCAAGCAGCACGGCCAGATTGCTGTGAACGGGCAGGCGGTCGGCTGTGATGTGCAAGCGACGCGCTCGATCTTCGAATGCGTCTCGATTTTAGTGCCAATCGGCATGTTCAAGGGCATCACAGGCGGTTTGTTGATGCGCCGTGAGCATCCGCAACTTGAGGCGCTCGATGAAGTTTTCTATGACATAGCCCTGAGCATCTACAGCGTAGCGCCCTTCCAGATTGCTGCCCTGGGCTACGAGCGCTCTTGCCAACTGCCATCTGAATTGCGTAGCGATCCTGAAGCGCGCCATAATTTCCTAGCAGCCGGCAATTTTCTGATCCAGGAGGCAGTTCTACGTACGCTAGAGCCTGATCTGACGCCTTACAGAGAAGTGCGGCAGGGTTTGTATTGGTTAGCGCCGCGTTTCTAGCGCATGGCGCTTGATTCAGAGAAGGACGTAGCTTTATGAACACTTCAACGCTCATCCTGATAGTGGTAATTGTTTTAGCAACATTTCTTTTGTCACGCGCACTTATCATCACTTTGCAGCGCGGGCGCGTCAGAAGCACAGACGTGCGTGAATTGTGGCCGCCGCGTTACTTCCTGGACGATCAGCGCTCCAAGTTGGCAGCACAACAGCTGCCGCCGCGCGTCATCACGGCCGCAGCTGACGATCCACCCACTTCGAGTGTGCCTCTATCAAGCACTAGACAAACTGGCCGATTGTCAGTGCCTCCGCATGCGCCAAGCAACCCTGCCCGCGAGTTACCAGATGAGATGCTAGAACATCCGCCTGATGATCCGCTCGATCGCACTAGTCGTGTGCCGCGCGAGATTCTACAACACCCGCCTGACGATCCGCTCGATCGCACCAGCCAATTTGCCCGTCCCGTGCCGCC
>RFIM01000131.1 GCA_003695215.1 Chloroflexota bacterium | reverse complement strand
GGCGGCAGCGCTGATCGAAGCCCACGGCGGCAAGGTCGCTAGCAGCGTTAGCAAGAAGACCAGCTACGTAGTAGCGGGCGAAGCGGCGGGCAGCAAGCTAGAGAAGGCACAAGCGCTAGGCATTCCCGTGCTGGATGAAGACGGCCTCCAGGCGCTGATCGCCGAGCGTCTAGCCTTGCGGCAAGATTAGCGGCGGCACTTCGGCGTTATCGCGCGCCGCAGCGATCACGGGCGGCAAGTGGCGGAAGGCGCGCGCCATGCGCGTGCCATGCCATGTGATCCAACTGCCTTCAACAATGTAAATATGACCATTGCGCACAGCAGGCACATCTAGCCCATCAAAGGCCAGCGCGTCGGCTTCGCTGAAAGCATACGGCTCAGTGGGCAGCAGGATGATCTCAGGCTGCGCTGCTTCAACTTCCTCTAAAGTGATGCGCGGATAGCGCGTGTCGCGTCCTGCGCGGCGCGGATCGTCAGCGGCAAGCGGCTCAGCCTTGCCCAAATCAGCGGCCAGCGGAAATTGGCGCTCGCGCGCTGCGAAGACGTTCAGCGCGCCACAGGTAAAAAGCAGGTCATGGGCGAAGGTCTGCGCGTTGAAAGTCATCCACGGATCGCGCCAAATGGGCACGAAGGCGCGCACAGGCGGATTCTGCTCGGCATAACGGCGCATGGTCTCGTAGGTGATCTCAATCAAGCGCACGCGATGCACCATCGAGGCTTCTTCGAAGACCTCCATGATCTCCCAGAGCAGCTCGATAGCCTCGCGCACGCTATTGGGCTGTGTCACCCAGATGGGGATACCTGCTGCTTGTAGCGCGTCAGCATCCTCGCGCCGATTCTCCTCGCTATTGAGCATGACCAGATCGGGCGCCAAAGCCTTGATTTTCTCGATATCAGGGTTCTTGGTGCCGCCAACCTTCGGCAACGCCCTTGCCGCTTCGGGATAGATGCAGTAGTCAGTCACGCCGACCACGCGCTGACCCAGATTCAGTTCGAAAAGCGACTCGGTCAGGCTTGGCACTAGCGAGACGACGCGCTGCGGCACGAAATCAATGGCGTGCGAATAATCGTAGGCGTGCGTGTGGCGCGCTCTGAGATCAGCTTCGTCAAACGGCTGAAGCGGTTCGCTCGGACTCTCAGTCATGGCTTCTTTTGGTGCTGATCGGATGCGAGCAAGGCGCTGCCCAGCAAAATAGTCACTTTGCGTTCACCCCAGACTTCTACCTGCCCGGCGGCGCCGAGCGCTAGCGCTGAGCGGCTGCCAATGCCGATGCCATAGGCACTCGGATGAGCCTCCAGCAAGGCGCGCAGCGCTGCAGCGCGGCTTGGTTGCTCATAGCGCGGCACAATCGCAGCATTTTCGACCCAACCCAAGCCGCTAGCGCCTTCCAGATAGCTTCCCAGTGCAGCGGCGCCTGCACCAATGCCGAGAATCACGGCGCCGCGCGCATAAGCGGCTTGCATCCCTTCCAACGCCGCGCCTTCCAGGGCCGCGCGCAGCGTCTCAGCAGCCTGACCGTCACCCAAGATGATCATGCCGGCCTCATCCAGCTGTGCGCGGATGCTGTGGTCGTCCTCAGTGACGATATCTACCAAATAGCCCGTTGGCGCGCCCATCTCATCTAGCAGCGCTAAGTGTCGATCGGCTGTATCGGCGTCGCCTGCTGCCCAGATATAAGCGATTGGCTCGCCATAGGCGATGCGCGTGAGCGCCTGCGCCTCGACCTCAAAGTCCACGCCATCTTGATCGCCCAGCTGCGCGCTGCTGCCCGCCAAGACGATCCAGCCACGCCCATCGCGCCAACGCAAGACGTTCATCCGTGGCATAGCGCGCTCAGTTCTGCTCCAAGGGCACAGCGCGCGCAAGCCGCGGCACCTTGCCGCGCTCCTGCTGATAGCGCAGCCAGTCGCCATGCGGAATCTCTGTGTGCGGATGCGCCGCCAAGACCTCAGGATTGCCGACGTACAGCCATGCCCATGCCTCGGCGCCGCCGCTGAGCCGAACGCGCCGCCGCACGCGCCGATATAAGCCGAGCGCACTCTCTAGCTGTGTTGCGTTTGGATTGTAGCCTTCTAGCCGATCCAGCTCTGCCAGCAGGCGCGGATAGTGAGCAGGATGGATGACCATCACCTCGCCCTTGACCGTGACGCCGTCTTCAGGCGCATCCACCATGACAGGGAAGGCGCCGAGCGAGTACAAGCGCATGTGATCGACTTCAGCGGCGAACTCGCTGACTGTGTAGCCGCACAGCAAGCGCATGTAATTGCGTTGGCCATGCCGCAGCGTGCCATAAGCGAAGATCGGCGTCTGGAACCAATCGCGTGTGGAAGGCACAGAGCGCACTTTCATAGACATCACTCCTGCGCGCTTGGCAGCACGTACTCAGCTACGGCAGCCGCCAACAAGCCGGTGCCAATGAGCAGCGCCTCCTCGTCGAAGTCGAAGCGCGGATGATGGTGCGGAAAATTCAAGCCGCGCTTGTAGTCTGCCGAGCCGACGAAGAAATAGGTGCCGCGCACGCGTTCTAAAAAGCACGCCATGTCTTCAGAGGCCATCGTGCGCGCGTCATCCACGTAGGTCAAGTGCGGCGCTAGACGCTTGAAAGCGGCTCTCAGGCGCGCATTAACTTCAGAGTCGTTGATCAAGGCAGGCGCTAGCAATTGCACCTGCACCTGCGCCGTGCAGCCGAGCGCGGCAGCTACGCCTTCGGCGATCTCATGCAAACGGCGCGTCACCAAGTCATTGACGTCAGGCTGATAGGTGCGGAACGTGCCGCCAAACTTCACCTCAGATGGAATCACGTTGTTGGCATCGCCGCCATGAATATTGCAGACCGAGAGGACAGCCGTCTCCAGGCCGCCGACGTTGCGACTGATCACACTTTGCAGCGCGCTGATGATCTGCACAGCGGCGAAGATTGGATCGTGCGTCTCATTGGGCAGGGCGCCGTGTCCGCCTTTGCCGCGCACAGTGACGCTAAAATCGTTGGCGCTAGCCATAGCGGCGCCTTCGGTCAGGCTGACCGTGCCAACAGGCAAGTTGTTCCATAAGTGCAGGCCAAGTGCAACCTGCGGCACAGGCGCTTCCAGCACGCCGTCAGCGATCATGGCTTTGGCACCAGCGGCGATCTCCTCAGCAGGTTGGAAGACGAACTTGATGCGCCCTGCGATCTGATTGCGGCGCGCTGCCAGCAGCTTCGCCACGCCCAAACCGATAGCGACGTGACCGTCATGGCCGCAGGCGTGCATTTTGTTCGGCACCTGCGAGGCGTAATCGGTCGTGTTTGCCTCAGCGATCGGCAAGGCGTCCATGTCGCAGCGCACTAGCACAGTCATGCCCTCGCGCGCGCCTTCCAACACGCCGACCACGCCTGTCCTGCCGATGCCCGTCTGGACTTCCAAGCCCAACGCGCTCAGCTCAGCTGCCACAAGGCTCGCCGTGCGTTGTTCTTCAAAAGCAAGTTCAGGGTGCCGATGTAGGTCGCGGCGACGCGCCACCAGTTCAGTGCGCAGCGCCTGAGCCTGCGCCAGCCAGTCGATCGCCATAGCCGAGTGCTTTCCAACTCTATTGCCTTCGCTCAAGGCCAATTATAGATGAACGGCTGAGCGCCTTACAAGGCTAGCTTGGCGAATGCGCTCGGGCTCACTCAGCTGGCATCAAGCGCTCGTGCTCAAGCTTCATGCAGCGATCCATCACGACTTTCAAGCCAGCTGCGCTGGCGCGCTGTGCCGCTTCTTCGTTGACGATGCCTAGCTGAATCCAGATGGCTTTGGCGCCGACAGCAATGGCCGCCTCGACGACTTCTGGCACGTCCTCAGGGCGCCGAAAGACGTCCACGATGTCAATTGGCACTTGGATAGCAGTCAGATCAGCGAAGACGGGCTGCTCAGGCGCGCTTGGCGCCGTTGGATTGACGGGATAGACAGTGTAGCCGTGTGCTTTCAGATAAGCGGCGACCTCGTGCGAAGGGCGATCGGGCTTGGGCGACCAGCCGACCACAGCGACGTGCTGTGCCTCCTGCAGCAGTTGGCGGATTTCCTCATCGGTTGTCAGGCGCATGGGCGCATAATCCTCGTTTCTGAATTGCAATGCCTATGCCTAGATCAGCTCTGCGCTGCGATTCTTACCCAGGTGGCTCACTGCTGCGGCGCAGGAATCTTCAGCTGCTGGCCGACGCGGATGAAATCGCCTTCCAAAATGCCGTTAGCCTGCCGCAACTGCTGGACAGTGATGCCGAATTTGCGGGCAATGGCGCCGAGCGTATCGCCAGGCACAACAGTGTAAATGCGCTCGGTCAGCGGGATCGGCGTGGGCAGGGCTGAGGGATCGACAGGCGCGGGCGGTTGTGCGGCAGGCGGCACATTGCCACTCACGCGGGGCGCGCAGCCAGGGACTGCAAGCACATCGCCGGGCTGCAAGCGGTCAGGATTGTTCTGCAGCCAAGGGTTAGCGCGCAGGAAGTCCTGATTGGTCAGGTTATACATGCGGGCGATTTTGCTGAGCCATTCGCCGGGCTGCACGGTGTGCTGGCACGGATTATCAGTTGGCAGGGCAGTGGGCGTTGGCGGCAAGGGTGTTGGCGTTTCAGTGGGCAGCTCTGTCGGTATCTGGAGCGGCGGTTCGGTCGGCGTCGCTTCAGGGAACATCTGGAAAGCAGTGGCGGTCGGCTCGAGTGGCTGCGTCGGGAAGGGCGTGGGCGTGTCGGTCGGCGGGATATAGCCTTCGGTTGGCAATGGCGTGATGAAAGGCGTGGCACTGGGCGTGAGGAGCGGCGTGGCGGTCGGCTCAGGCGTCAAGATGGCGATATCCACGCTAGTCGGCTCGATCTCGCGCCCTGCAGGCTGAAAGCAGCCTGCTGCAAAAAGCAGCGCGCCTAAAATCATCCAGCTCAGCTTTTTCTCGCGCAGCGCTCTGGCGATCATTGCCGCTCTCCATGCTCGAAAGATGCCTACAGCATAGCGCAGCTGCGCCATTTAAACAATAGGTAGCTCTCTTGCCTATGGCGCTGCCTGATGCTACAATTCGCGCTTGTAGTCTCAACCTATGCGCCTAAGTCTAGGGAACGTTATGTCCGAAACGACGCCAACGCGCTTGCCACGCATTCTCTCTGGCATTCAGCCTTCCGGGCAACTGACCATCGGCAATTATCTCGGCGCGCTGAAACAATGGGTGCAATTGCAGAGCGATTATGATTGCTACTACTGCATTGTGGATATGCATGCCATCACTGTGCCACAAGATCCGAACGAGTTGCGCGAAGGCACGCGTCGCAATGCAGCGCTCTACCTTGCTTGCGGCATCCAGCTAGAACATGCCACGATCTTCGTTCAATCGCATGTGAGCGCGCATGCTGAGCTGGGCTGGATTCTCGGCTGTTTCACGCCGATGGGCTGGCTCAACCGCATGACGCAATTCAAAGATAAAGCCGCCAAGCAGCAAGCCGAATCAGTCAGCGCAGGCTTGTACACCTACCCGACGCTCATGGCAGCCGACATCTTGCTCTATCAGGCCAATCTAGTGCCTGTGGGCGACGATCAGCGCCAACACCTTGAGCTAACTCGCGATCTCGCACAGCGCTTCAACAGCCAGTATGGCGAGACCTTCACGATACCTGAAGGCTTCTTTCCCAAGGCAGGCGCGCGCATCATGGGCTTGGATAATCCGCTGGCCAAGATGAGCAAGAGCGATCCGAGCGAGTATCACGCTGTGTACATGCTCGACGAGCCTGATCGTATCAGGAAGAAGATCATGCGCGCCGTCACTGACTCGGGCAGCGGCATTTACTTCACTGATGATCCTGCTAAAGCCGGAGTGAACAATCTGCTGACCATCTATCAAGCCTTCACCGACGAGACGACTGAGGCTATCGAGGCGCGCTTTGCAGGCAAAGGCTATGGCGATTTAAAGAAAGCTGTGGCGGAAGTGGTGGTGGAAGGCTTGCGCCCGATTCAGCAGCGCTACCGTGAGCTGACGGCTGATAGCGGCTTGATCGACGAGGTTTTAGCGCAAGGCGCCGCTAAAGCGCGCCTCGTGGCAAACGCTACGCTGAACGCAGTTCGAGATCGGATCGGCTTTCTGCCTGCGTTGGATCGCGCGTAGTCTATGTCGGACGCTGAGCGCGCTGCCGATGCCGCCCAAAGCCAAGCCTACACGCCGCCGCCTTTGCTCGGCTGCTTGTATTGCCACACTGAAGGTAGCACGCGCTTACAAGCGCCGCGCAAGTTCCTAGGGCTTGGCAGCGCTTTGCCCACGCTCAGCTGCAGCCATTGCCATACAGTCGCTTTATTTGAAGCAGGCCCGCCTGAAAATCCGCAGGCTTGGCGCATCCGCTACAAAAAGCTCAGCCGTGCGCCGCGCTATTTCTACATGGCTGTCCAATTCGGCACGCGCTGGCACACCGCTGAAGAGGCAATGGAGATCAGCAGGCGCGGCTACGTGCAACGTTGGCGCGTCCGTCAGGCCCACAACGGCGATTTGAGCTTCCTGCAGCCCAAGCGGCTCTCGCCGCCGCCGCCCTTAATGAGCTATGACGAGTCGGTCTATCTGACGCTCAGCAGCGTCACGCTCAAGCAAAGCAGCGGCAGCTCGCTCTCGGCAACCGATGAGACCATCCTTGACGCAGGCACTTTCTACCTGACCGATCAGAAAGTCCACTTGATCGGTCATCGTCGCGATTGGTCGCACAAGCTCAGCGACATTCAAGCGGTCGAATACAACGAGAAGCACTGGCGCGTTTATGTTGGCGCCAATCAGCAGCATTACCAAGGGCCGAATCAGCCCGATCAGCTGGATGCGCAGCTGTTCGCGGCCATTGTCGAGGCGCTTTTGCCCAAGAAAGGTGATTGACCATGACTCGTCACGCGCGCATCCTCAGCAGCGGACGCTACGTGCCTGAGCGCGTCCTGACCAATGCCGAGCTGGATCAGATGCTCGGCGAGCCTGTGAGCGATTGGCTGATTCAGAACGTCGGCATTCGCGAGCGCCGACTGATGCGCGACGATCAGGTGACCAGCGATCTGGCAGTTGCGGCAGCGCAGCAAGCGCTTGAGCGCGCGGGCCTGACGCCTGAGCAGATAGACTTGATCATCCTTGCCACAGATACGCCCGATTACATCTCGCCTGGCACGGCCTCAGTGGTGCAATATAAGCTCGGCGCACGGCGCGCTGCTACTTTCGATATCAACAATGCCTGCGCAGCTTGGCTGACGGGCTTGGACATCGCTGCCAAGTACATCGCCACGGATCGTGATTATAGGCACATCCTGGTTATCGGCGCGTACGGCATGTCGCGCTTTGTGGATTGGACGGATAAGCGCACTTGCACGCTCTTCGCTGATGGCGGCGGCGCCGTCATCTTGAGCCTCAGCGACCGACCAGGCTTTCTGGGCGCCAAGCTGATCGCCGATGGCAGCTATCACGATTATATGGGCGTCTTTGTTGGCGGCACTTATGCCACGCTGCGCCAGAGCAAGGAACAGTACCTGCGCATCCAGAAGCGCTTTCCGCCTGATACCAATCAACGCCATTGGACGCCACTGATTCGCGCCTTGCTGGAGAAGATCGATCGGCGCGTTGAAGACATCGCCAAAATTTATTTCACGCAGCTCAACTTGCGCACTATCGAGGCCGTCATGAGTGAGCTCGGCTTGCCCATGAGCAGGACGCACACGGTCATGGATAAGTGGGGCTACACGGGCTCTGCTTGTATGCCCATGGCGCTGGACGACGCCATTGAGCAGGGCGATGCGCCGCAGGAAGGCGACTTGGTGGTGTTTGTGGCCAGTGGCGCCGGCTACACAATGGGCGCCGCGGCCTTCTTGTGGTAATTAGCACGTGCCATCGCGCTGCCAGGCGGCAATGACTTGCTGGGTGCTGCGAAAAGCGATCTCAGGCAGATCGTGGCGCGTGAACCAACGCGCTTCCGTGGCATCGTCAGCGGCACGCAAGGTGCCGCCAATCACGCAGGCTTCATAGACGATCACGATTAGGCCTTCATAGATCACGTCTAGCAGGCGCGTCACCTGTACGCTCAAGCCTGTCTCCTGCAGCACTTCGCGCTCGGCAGCCGCCTTAGGGTCCTCGCCGCGATCGACATAGCCTGCGGGCAATGCCCATTTGCCGCGTTCAGGCTCGTTGGCGCGCAAGACCAACAGCACGCGCTCGGCTTGGCGCACAAAGACTGCCACAGCCACTTTCGGGTCCTCAAAATGCACATAGCCGCAAGCAGGGCAGACTGGACGCAACTTATCGAAGCGCTCGCGTAGCTGCATGCGCGTGCCACAATGTAGGCAGTAGAGATCGCTCATCAAGTGCGCACCTTAAACGTGGCGATCAAAAACAGGACGCCGCCCATGATCAGCAAAAGGATGCCCAGCAGGATCGCCAAACGCGCCACAGGCGAGAGCGCCGTCTGGCTCGGCTCAGCGCTCGCTGCTTGCGGCGTTGGCGCTTGTGTGGCTATCGATTTTTCTGCCTCTTGCGGCGCTTCAGGCGATTCTTCAGGCGCCATCATCAGGCCTGCCTCAGCGATCATATCAGGTGTTGCCGTGAACGCCAATGGCGCCATGACGGCTGCAGTTGCTGCATCGCGCGCTAGTGTGGGCTGTGCCAACGGCGGCGCAGCCACAGGTGCAGTCGGCGGGGCCAGGCGCGGCGCGGACGTCGGCGTGCTGGACGCAGTTGCTTGCATAGCGATAGAGCCGATCGGCGCTCTGGAGGCACTGCTCAGCGCGATTCCAAGCGCGATCAGCACAATGGCAGCGGCGGCGCTCAAGGCGCTGCTGAGGCGCAAGACGTGCAAGCGCGACCACCAAGCTGTGCGCGCAAAGCGCGTTGGATCGAGACGGAAATCGCGTGGCGGCTTCAGCATAGGCGCGCTGCGCAACACGGCGCGCATGGCGCGCAGCTCAGCTAATTGAGCGCGCAGCTCAGCCGAGGCAGCCAGGCGTGCTTCTAGCGCTTCGCGCTGGCGCCGCGTGAGCGCGTTGTCCAAGTACGCTGAGAGCAGCTCGAACTCTTCGGGCGTCATGCAGGCTCGTCCTTCTGCTCCAAAAGACGATAGGCGCTCGGCAAGAGTTCCTGGACAGCGCGCAGGCAGTCGCGCAGTTTTTGGCGCGCTCGGCTCAAGCGCGATTTGACCGTGCCAAGCGAGAGGTTGAGCGCTAGCGCGATCTCATCATAGGCATAACCTTGTACATCGCTCATGATCGCGACCGTGCGGAAGCTGAGTGGCAGCTGATTCAGGCAATCCTGAATTGCCTTGCTCAGGGCTTGGCGTATGGCGAGCTGCTCAGGGCTTTCGGCGGCGTCGCTGATCAGCGTAGGCTGGTCGGCGCTATCAGCGCGCTGAGCGGCGAGCTGCTCTAGCGAGGCAGGCGCGCGCTTGCGGCGCCGCAAGGCATCATAGCAGGCGTTGGTCACGATGCGCGCTAGCCAAGCGCGGAAATTGCTGCCGCGGAATTGATTCAGGTCTGAAAAGCGGCGATGAAAGCATCCTGTGTGGCATCGGCAGCGAGATCGGCATCATCCAGCAGGCGGAAGGCGAGATTGTACATGGCAGTTTGATAGCGCAGCACTAAGCCATTGAAGGCTTGGACGTCGCCGCGCCGTGCCTGCGCGATCAAGTCAAAATCGTCAGCTCGAGCCTGCGGATCGCTCATCGCTTGCGCTTCATGGGCGCGTGCCGTCTATCTTCAGGCGCCCTTCTGCCAGATCGGCGCGCAGTTGGCGCAATTCCGCTTTGACCTGCTCAGGGATCACGTCCTCGAAGTCATGAAAGGGCGCTAAGTCAACGGCGCCGACGAAATTGGGTTCAGTCAGCTCGCCGGCCAGCAGTTTGTCCACAATTGCCACTACGCCTTCCGGAATGCGCTTGATACCGCTAGTAACCAGACATGGTTGCGCTTCGGGCACGCTGAACCATTGGTCGGTATCTACGCCGATGCAATAGCGCGGGTCGTCAGGCTTAGTGCGCCTAGCGACTTCCTGCAAGCCGCCGTTGCCTGTTTTGCCGCCGCCGCTGAAGATGACATCAGCGCCCTGATCCATCGCCTGTGCGGCTGTTTGCGCGCCCCAGGCAGGATCATCAAAGGCGACCGTCAAACCGCCCGGATGATAGCTCGCCAGGATGCGGATATCAGGCTTGGCGTAGCGCGCGCCGAATTCGAAGCCTTCGCGGAAGCGCACCACAGGCGGCAGATCGGCCGGCAACACGGCGCCGATGATGCCGCTGCGCGTCAGGCGCGCCGCCAAGAAACCTGTCAGGAAGCCGATTTGATCCTCGCGGAAAATCAGCCCCGTCACATTTGGCACGCGCACGCCCTTGCTCGCCATCAGTAACTCGGCATCCACGTCGATCATGATGAAGTGCGTCTCGGGATATTGTTGCGCCGCCTCGAGCGTTGCATCGCCTAGTGCGAAGCCAACGCTGACGATCACATCAAAGTCCTGATCGGCGAACAGGCGCAGGTTGTTGGCGTAATCTTCAGGATCGGTCGTCTCGATGAAGTCAGCGAAGCCGCCCAACTTCTCAGCCACCATCTGGACGCCTTCCCAAGCGCTTTGGTTGAAGCTGCGATCATCTATCGGGCCGATATCGGTCACTAAGCCGATTCGAAATTCGGCCTGAGCGTGTGCTGGGCCTTCTGATGGCGCCACTACAAGTAGCACAACGGCGATCGTCCATAACGTAAGCCAATACCCTTTCATGAGCGTCTCCTGGCGTGAGCAAGACTCAATAGTTGTTCAGGATCGCGCTGCTTGAACGCCTGTAGCCAATCTTTGATCATCATCGCAAGCATAGGCTCACAGGGCTTTCAAGATGGCATCTGTCATCTCAGCCGTGCTGGCATTGCCGCCGAGATCGCGTGTGAGCGTGCCTCGGCGCAAGGCCGCTTGCACAGCAGCTTCTACGCGGCGCGCCGCTTCAGTGGCGCCGAGATGCTCGAGTAGCATGGCAGCGCTCAGGATCGCGCCAATCGGATTGGCGATGCCGCGCCCGACGATATCAGGCGCTGAGCCGTGCACGGGCTCAAAGTAGGCGACCTTACCTGCGCCAAGGTTGGCCGATGGCGCTACGCCCAAACCGCCGATCAGGCCTGCTGCTTCATCCGAGAGAATGTCGCCGAATAAATTCTCGGTCACGATCACGTCGAAGCGCGTCGGATCGCGCACTAGCCACATAGCGCAGGCATCGACCAGCATCTCCTCGAGGCTCACTTGCGGAAACTCAGCGGCGACACGCAAGCAAACCTCGCGGAACAAACCATCACCTTCTTTGAGCACGTTCGCCTTGTGAACAATGGTCACTTTGCGGCGCGGACGGCGCAGCGCTTGCTGAAAGGCCAGCCGCGCAATGCGCTCAGTGGCCGCAGCCGTGATCACGCGCTCAGTGATCGCAGTCTGCCCATCATCGGCGCGCCGTTCGCGCCCACTGTAAAGGCCTTCGGTGTTCTCACGCACGATCAGTAAGTCCACGCCTTGATAAGTGCCAGGGATCGGCAGGGTGCGCGTCGGGCGCAAATTGGCGTATAGGTCGAAGAGCTTGCGCATGCTCAGCACAGGGCTACGATAGCCGTCGACTTTGCTTAGCGGCGATTGTGTAGCGCCGAAGAGCGTGGCGTCAGCGGCGCGCATAGCGTCCAAGGTCGCTTCAGGCAGGGCATCGCCGCACTTGCAGAAGCATTCCCAGCCTGCCTCAGCTTGCGTGAAGCTGATCGGCAGGTCTAGCGCGCTCAGCACGCGTGCTGCAGCGGGCACCACTTCCTTGCCGATGCCGTCGCCTTCGATCAGGCAGATAGTGAACGTCATTCGCTGCGCTCCGCTGCCAGTTTGGCGCGCAGCATAGGGATCAAGCCGCCCGCTTCCAAGATCGCCTTGAGCGAAGGTGAGAGCGGCGGGAAGCTGAACGTCCCTGCTGCGCAGCGAATTTCACAAGCCTCGATATCCACACTGATCGTCTCGCCATCTTGAATCGCCTCGACCGCTGACGGCGAGACGATAGGCAGCAAGCCGCCATTGACTGCGTTGCGGAAATAGATGCGCGCAATGGATTTGGCGATCAGGACGCGCACGCCCGCTTGTACCAAGCAAGTGACGGCTTGCTCTCGCGAGGAACCACAGCCCCAGTTGCGCCCGCCTACGATGATATCGCCCAGCTGCACATCAGCCGCAAAGCGCGGGTCAAGGTCTTCTAGGGCATGCCGCGCCATGAGCGCAGGTTCGGTCACGGTGTAAGTGTACTTGCCAGGGAAGATGACATCTGTATTGACATTATCGCCATATTTCCAAACGCGACCAGTGTAGATCATCGAGTCTCCTCACTTGCTAGCGCCGTGCTGTTTGGATAGCGTAGGGAATCGGCAAGACATCGTAAAGCACAGGCGCGAAGGTCACGCCATTCCATTCAAAAACGTAGCGCTCCACGCCGCTTGGGCAGCAATTGGGCTCATCGGGCAAGTAGTTAGCTTGGAAGAAGGTCATCTGCCGCCCGTTGAGCTGCATGAAGCCTTTGTAAAACTCGCCCATGCTTTGCGATTCTACCAAACCCGTGGCAGGATTGAAACGCAAGAGATTGTTCTGCAGCACACTGCCTGTGCCATCGAGACGGACGTTCCAGATCAGCGTCGGGAAAGCATCGTCGCTCAGGTTGTGCAGGCTGAGCCGATCTGTGCGCGCAAAGGCGTCAGCATAGCGGGCGAAGATCGGCGTCCATCTGCCGCTGCGCAAGGCAAAGGCGCGCAGCGAATCTTGCGCCCGAGCCTCATTGCGCGCCAAGACGACCACAATCGGCGAGAGGCCACCATCCATCTTGGTGCTGGCAAGGCAAACGACCGTCTCGCCTACATCGAGCAAGCTCGGCAAAACGCTCACAATGCTATCCCAGCCCGTCATGCCGAAGACGGCTAGATTGAAGTTATCGCAGACTTGGTAGCCATAGACGCGCAGCGGCTCAGTCACACGGAAGATCGGCACGCTATCGGCGATCCAGCCTTCCATGCCGCTCGAATTGACGCGCACTTTCCACCACGTGTAGAGATCGATCGTCACAGGCGCGTCAGTTACTTTGATCGCTGTGCCGACAGGCAAGCTCGCGATGACAGGATTGAATCTGCCTGGAGCGGCGTACAAGTTGCGCGGGCTATCCTCAATGATGGCGACAGCGCTGCGATCCATCAACGGCGAGATCGCACTCGGATCGGCGAAATCAATCACGCCGTCATCAGGGCTGATCCAGCCGAAAAATTTGTCGAACTGTACAAAGAACCATTGCCTGCCTTCGGCGTCTATGCGATCGGCGCGCCAAATGAAGCGATCGCCTTTGCGAATAACGGCTAGGATAGCGCTGCTGGAGCTAGCGCGCTCGTATAAGGCGACATCGCCATTGTAGGCCTGCAGCACCATCTCAATGCCTGCTTGGGCACTGGTAAGGTGAAGCGGGAAGCACAAAGCGGCAATAACGACGAGAAGGCTCAACACTTTAGACAGATGCATATCTTGATCTCCTGGATACAGAGAGCGGACGCAGCAGAGGCAATTATAGTTTGTCAGGGTCAAAAAAAGCTGAAAAAAACTGCTAAAACGCTGCCCAATTTGACAAATTTGAGCTGAGCTGATATTTTAACTCAGGGCACGCGATCAGCACTTCTGGTGTGATACTCTGTGAGATATTTTGCTCGCAAGCTAGAAGTTGTTGCCGAGATTCTTGGTTCACGATTATGCTAAAGCAAATTCTCAAGCAATCTTCTACATACATTGCAATTACTTGCATAATAATTATCGGTATTTTAATTCGGTATATAACTCAGAATCTTGTAAATGTTCCATATAATGATGACTGGGGTGTTGGTTCAGTAATTGCTATCCACACAGCTGATGGCGCGCTAACATTGGAAATGTTGTTAAGTCCGTGGAATGAACATCGCCCTTTCTTTGCTAAACTTATCACAGTAATTGCAACATTGCTTACAAGCTGGGATACTCGCTTTGAAGCATGGTTTAATCTAATTTTTGCTTTGGGCTATTGGGGTTTGCTGCTAAGTTTCAGCAAACATGCTAGTCCTAATATGTCAATGTAGATTATAATATCTATTACTTTGATAATATTTTCTATTAAGCAATACAATAACTGGCTAATTGGATTGCAAGTTGTATTTTGGATGGTAATGCTTTTGCATGCTTTGCCTTGTGGTTAATTATTTGGCGGCCAATAAGCTGGCAAACTGTTCTTTTAGCTGCACTTTGTGCTTCAGCAGCGACATTTTCATTAAGCAATGGCATGTTGCTATGGTTTGTTTTACTGCTTGCTTTTTGGTTGCGCGGATACCGCCTTTGGTGGCATTATACAATATGGATTGCCTTAGGCAGCTTATCCATCTTTATACACCTTCATAACTTACCAATTAGCTTGTCAAGGCCACTTGATGGTAATATTAATTTTACTAGCTACATTGGGTTTATTCTAACCTATCTAGGATCGCCTTTTGTAATCAGCTGGGAGCCTTTCATAAGAAGCGCCCAAGTGCTAGCCTTCATAGGGCTAGCGATAGCTGTATTTTGTGGGCTTTATCTGTGGCTTAAAGGCGAGCGTGCTGCGTTAATTGTGCCAAGCACACTGATCCTATTTTCGCTACTCAGTGGAATGATGCTGGCAATTGGACGCACTCAACTCGGTGGTAGCCTTTATGCACTCTATAATATTCGCTATATTACTTTGGCAAATGCTTTCTGGGTTGGCTTGCTCATGTTAGGCGCTAAAAGCCTGCAATATGTCCTCAAAAGTCGCTATGGCACTTATGCACTTGCCTTTAGCTGCTTGTTGGTAGGCGGATATGCCGCCTTATTGCTACAGACAAATTTTGACATAGTAATACGTAATATACGAATGTCGATAACAGAAGAAACGCGCGCTTGTGTTCTCAACTACCTCAGCGCAATTAAAGAAAATCCGGAGTGCCTCAGAGCTTCCGCGCCCGATCCGTGGCATTTTTACCCTAGAATGGTAGAACTTGCCAAACGTCGCCTGACTGTCTACGGCGACTGGTATACCGATTTCCAGCCTGCTCTACAGCCAGCTCTGGCACACACGCAGCCTATCCTTGGCGGCGATTACATACCGTTTTGGATAGACGATTCCCCCGGCGCTGCGATCCTCTTCCAACATCCGCCAAGCACAGCTGAGCAATATTTGCAACTGCCAAACGCGCCAAAGGTCTTTTTTGAAGCAGAAATTTACGTGGACTTACGCAATATTCGCGAGCACCCTGACGTGCCGCAGACAGGCGCTGACTTCAGGCTGAGCATTCGCGAAGGACGCCACATTCAGACCCTCTATGAAGGCAGCTTTGACGTCAATGTCGAGCGCGAACCAATCCCATTCCGCGTGGATTTGAGCCAATGGCGCGGCAAGGCAGTGGTCTTGGTCTATGAGACGCTCATTCGTCAAGACAATGCGAGTTATGCCTGGGCCATGTGGCGCAACCCGCGCCTGGTGACCGAATAGCGCCTCAGCGCCCTAACTGGAAGCCATGCCATGCTGCACCGTAGAAGGCCAGATAGTCCGCCACGTGTGCGCGCCAATAAGCTGCTTCGTGCCGCCCTTCAGGATAGACCACATACTGATGCGCGATGCCGCGCTGGCTGAGCCGCTGGCTTAGCAAGGCGATATTCGGCGCGGCGTAATCATAGCGTCCATGGTCGAGCCAGATGTAAAGCGTCTCAAGCTCAGGCGCGTGTTGTGCCAAAATCAACGGATTCGCCTCAGGCGCGTGATTCAGGCTGAAAAAAGCGCTGTGCCCGCCAACTGCGCTGAAGACGCCTGGATACAAAAACGCTAAGTGAAATGCCCAGAAGCCGCCGCGCGAGATACCGCCAATGGCACGCGTGGCGCGCTGACCGTCGGCGCGGAAAGTCGGCTCGACCGTTGGAATCAGCTCCTTGAGCAGGACGTTGGCGAAGCTGCGCCCACCAAAGACGTTCCAATTGGCGATCTCGCCACCAAAGGGCAGGACGACCAGCATCGGCGGCAACCAGCCGTCGCGGATACCTGCATCCAGCGCAGCGGTTAAGCCGAGCTTCAACCAGTAGTCTGTACCTGTAGCATCCGAGCCGTGCAGCAAGTAAAGGATCGGATAGCGCCAATGGGCGCGCTCAGGCGCATGAAAGCAAGGCGGCGTGTAGAGCGCATAGCGCATCAGCTGACCTGCAAGCTGGCTGTAAAAAGCATACTCGGAGACTGCGCCGTTTTGCTCAGCGCAAGCAGCATCTTCCGCTTGTATTGGCCAGGTTGCAGGCAACAATGCGTATAGGCACAGTAAGGCGATGATCCGTGCGTGCATAACATGCCTTTCTTGAAAAGCATCAGGGCAGCGTGTGCACACTGCCCTGAGTGCTTTTGCATGGCGCGCTAAGCGCTTACAGCGTTACTCGCGCGGTACGAAGGTCGGCGCAGCCTCAGGCGCGCTCGGCGGCAGCGGCTGTGGCGGGAACCAGCGCCCTGCTAGGCCAAAGTCACTCGGGATGCCGTAGGGGATCGGCAAGGTGTAGTGACCGCCACCTGTTACCGATGTATCAGGCATCCGTAGCAAGAATGCACCTATCGAAGGACGATACACGCCCAGGTCCGTCAGACCGTTGCCGTCCCAGTCACCTGCCACTGGCTGGTCAGTGGAGGTGCCGAAGATGACTTCTTCATCAGCGAAGAAGGAACCATTACCCACTGTGTAGAGCAAGTAGAACGTATTGTTGGACTGACGGAACACGCCGGGCGCGTCCGAGCCGCTGCTGTTCCAATCCCCAGCAATTGGAATATCACCAGGGATGCCAAAAACCATGTAGAAGTCGGCAAAGCCTGTGCTGTTGTCGTTGCGCAGCAGCAGCTGACCTGTGGTCTGACGGTATACACCAAGTGAGTCAATGCCGTCGCCGTTCCAATCGCCCACGATGGGATAGTCGCCGCCTATGCCAAAGACATAGTTGATAAACGGCCCGGAGCCATCAATGTTGTTGCTGAGAGACACAAACCCGTTAGACGGGTCATAGTAACCTGGTGTATCGGTGCCATCGCCATTCCAATCACCTGCCACAGTGATTGTAGTGGGTGTGCCAATTATGCCGACGTAGTTGGCAGGCCCGCTCGTCAGGCTAGTGCGCAAGTAGACGTTCTGGTTGCTTGCGCGCCACACGCCGATGGTATCACCCGTGAGCGGATTGGGCAAGCCTGGCCCGCTCACATTTACCACTTGCGCCCGCCCAAAGCCGCTGCGATTGTGATAGTAAAGCAGCAGGATGCGCGCTGGCCCGCTACCTGGCACATAGTTGGCAAGATTGTAGTCCACAGGGATAACATCGGTTGGACGTGCGAAGTACCACGGTACACCTGTGTATGGGCCACCTACGCTGGTGCCTGTGAAGTCGAAGATATCTGCTGTCGGATTGTAGGTCAGCGTCGGTGTAACATCAATTATACCGAAGTGCTCATAGCTAAAGGCTTGGACGCGGAAATTGAAAGGCTGACCAGGTGTCAGCTTCAAGCCTCCGCCGCCGAACGGGCTAGTGCCTGCACCGCCCGCCGAGACGCCCAGGACATAGACATTGTTCAGGAACTTGTAGGTCTGCACAGGGCCAGACGGATCGGCATACATAATCGGATTCAGGAAGCCCTGAAGGCCTACAGGCGTTGTGCCAACGCCGCCTTCAACAGCCAAGTTTGAGCCATAGAAGTCAATCTGGGCGCCGCCAGAGCTGAAGCGCGCATTCCACAGAACGTAGTCATCGATATTGTCCTGATTGACGTCAATGTAGATGGCGTACTCAACTTCCTTAGGCGTGGTCACGTTGCTCCACGGCACAATGGCAAAGTAGATTTGAGTAGCGTTCAGGTTACCACTGCGTGCGCCATAGTCGCTGGTCACGCCTACATAGCGGATATCAGCATGGTTTTCTGTCGGACCGAAGAAGTTCGGCTCATTCGGGCTTTGATAGAGTAGGCGGAACGGCGAGACCATCGCTTCTGCGTTGAACTCATAGCCTGGCGCAATCAATGAGCCTGTGGAGAAAGTCGTGCCAGTCTGGCTCAGGTTGGCTGTGCCGCTCGTCGCGGGCAGCACCAAGTGACTGGTGGTCGCTTGCATCTCGGAGACAGGACGCACAACAGCATGATACGGCACGCGCAGCACTGGCCCAGAGGCCGGTGTGAACAGGATGTTGCCGTTCACCTCAGGCAGCCACTCACGGCGCACGCCGCCTTGCAATGTTGGCGTGGACGGATCGCGGTTGAGCGAACCAGGAGTGACAGGATTAGCTGTGATCGTCACAGTGACTGTCGCTGTGCCGCCCACAGGCACCACTGCGCTGCTCGGCGAGACACTCACACTCGTGCCGTTTTGATTGACGATATTCTGCACAGAGACGTTGTAGCTGGCAGGTAGCGTACCTTTGTTCTTGAGCGTGATCGTGCGCGAAAACGTGCCACTACCGACCACTTCCAGCAAGCCGAACGAAACACTTACACGCTCTGGCGCTGCTGAGTCATAGGCGATGACATTTGCAGTAGCCGCCTTCGAAAGGCTAGCGCGCCCACTGCCTACACGGCCTACGCCGAAGATAGTGGACGAGACGCCCGGCTGCACGAAAACGTCAGCGTCGGCTGTGTTCATGATCAAAGCTTTGATCTCAGCCGAAGTCCACGTCGGATGAAGCTGACGCAGCACAGCGGCCATGCCTGCCACCATTGGCGCTGCCATAGACGTGCCGCTATAGCGTGCGCGTTGGTTATAGGCCGGGCCAGGCCACGCTGGGCCAATCGAAGACATGATGTTGGTGCCGGGCGCTGCTACATCAGGCTTCAAGACTAGCGGACTGATATTCGTAGCACGGCGCGGCCCGCGTGAGGAGCTGGTATTCAAGCCATCAAGCGTGTTCAGCGAAATAGTGCCGTTCAGCGGGCTGAGTGTGCGGAAAGCCGCGCATGCTGAGCCTTCCAGCATGATGGATGGGATAGTAATCGTCGGATCAGAGCCGCCCATGGGGCCAGCAGGCCCAGTCACCGAGCAGATGATCGCCGCAATGGCGCCTGAAACTTGCGCGCGCTTCACTTTATCTACAAACGGGCAGCCGCCGCGGTCAATCAGGGCGATATTGCCGTTGATTGCCGCTGCGTTTGTGAGCGGGCCAGTGCCGCAAGCCAACACAGGATTTGCCTCAACGATGTTCCCCGTGATAGGAGACGAGATAGGCGGGCCGAAACTAGCGCCGAAGCCCGAGTGGAATTGCGTTGTAGGCGTATTGAGCGTGAAGAGCGGCGCGAACATGCTTGTGTTTGCCACGCTGATGGCCGCAGAAGCAGCCGCAGGGTTGCCCGTCACGAAAAAGCTATCGAAGCTGTTACCTGCAGAAGCAACCACCACTACGCCAGCGGCTACTGCGTTATTGATCGCCGTCTCATAAATGCCCAAGCCACTGCCGTAGCCTGAGCCGAGCGACATGTTGATCACGTCGAGCCGATCGGCAGGCGAGAAGTCCTGATCAGGGTCAACAGCACGATCAATAGCTGCCACTACGTTCGTGGTCGCCGTTGAGCCGTAGCAACCGAAAACGCGATAGATGTACAGCTGAGCCAAAGGCGCCATACCTGGGCCGATCTGCATAGTGCTAAGCGGCGTTGTTGTATCGTATGGCCCTGTATAGGTTGAGCCATCAGATGCTACACCATAGCCCGCCAAAGAACCTGCTACATGCGTGCCATGATGGACTGGGACCGTCTCGCCACCAAAACCTACAGGATAGCCGCTAGGGCCCGGCCAGCAGGTCAACGGGTCAGGATCGGGCGTTGGCACTGAGAGCGGATTGCGTGCATCGTAAAGGTTGCCTACAAAGTCATAGCCACCTACCACTTTTGAAGCCAGCAAGCCTGTGAAGCTGCCCCACGTGGCCGCAGGTGTGCCGCCAAAATGGGCATGGCGGTAGTCCAGACCGTCATCGATCACGCCAACGCGCACGCCCGCGCCTGTGAAGCCACTTTGCCAGACGGGCGGTGCATTAATCCGTTGTGCTGCATCAGCATTAGCCCGCTCTACAATGCTATCAGGATACAGATTCTTCACGCCGGGAATGCGGCGCAACTCGTTAACCTTTGCCGCGTCCACTTCTACCACAATGGCATTCACTGCCGCGCGCAGCGTGTTCAGCACGCGCACATTACCCGAGAGTTGCGCCATGAAGTTTGTAGCGAAGGTCTGCTCGGCTTCAATAGCAGCATTCATGCTCTCAACAACGGCGTCCACAGAAGCGCTACCAACTTGTAGCTGCAGGGCGAGTGCCGTCGGCGGTTGGCTCATCTCTACGATAATGCGCGTACGCCCATTGGCGTTTACCCACAAATCATCAGCAGTCAGCTCGGGCAAGCCGCTACGATCTATGGCAATGCCAGGGCCTTTCACGTTGCCGCCATCTTGCGCCAAAGCAGGTGCGCTCACATTCAGCGAGAGCAAGCCCGCTAGCAAGGCAGCGATCAGTCCAAAAATAACAGACTTTCGCGAAATATCCTTCATACTCCTCTATCCTTTTGAGCCATTAGGGTCTGTTGCGTTCAACAGTTGGATCGGGATACACGGCCTTCACGCCGCGCAACGCGCCGATCAGCGGCACTTTCTCCGCGCGCACGCTCAGCGAGACGCTATTGGCCGTCATCTGCGCGCGCCCTGTAACCAAAGCGCCGATGCGTGCATCAGTCACTTGTGCGATGAAGATTGCCTGTTCTAAGGCAATGCGCAGCTGCGCCACGCGCATCAACAAATCGCGTTGTAGGGCAGGCCTGTCAGCGAGGCTGTTATAGACGGCCACAAGCGGTGGCGCACTCAGCTCGACGATGATCCGCCGCATGCCCTGCGCGCCACTCGGTGACTCTGGCGTCCCTAAACCTTGTGCATAGCTTTGCGTCCAGGTTATAGCAACGCTCAAAAGCGCCGCTATGACCACACCAAACGCCGCCACTTGGAGGAAGATCTTGTGCATCGCGCCTAGAAATGTTGAACGATTGACGTAATTCTAGCCTGATTTTGCTGACGCATGCACCTTGCATCCTCTCCGAGAAACGCCAATTTGTGCAGCTGCACAAATTGCAACCCTTTTCACAGATGTCATGCGTGGCATGTAGGAACTTTTGCACTTGCTTGTGCATCTCTTGAATTGACGCTATTTAGTGAAGCGAGGTGCTTTATGCGACCGCGTGGTGTGTTCTTGACGCTCATAGTGAGCCTCTTAGCTAGCTTGACTGCATTACCCAGCCTCGTGCTGACTCGCGCACAGCTCAGCGCAGGCGTCTTCTTGCAAGCGCATCGCGTCTCAGTGACTATTCGCGAGCAGCTGGCAATCACTACTGTCCAGCAAGTGTTCGTGAACAGCACAAACGCGCCTGCTGAAGGCGTCTATCTGTTCCCATTGCCTGAGGACGCCGCTGTGACCGATTTGACGCTTTATCTCGATGGTCAGCCGATCAAAGGCGAGCTGTTAGATGCCGATCGAGCGCGTCAGATTTATGAGCGCATCGTCCGTCAGCGCCGCGATCCGGTCCTATTGCAGTACATCGGCAGACGCGCCGTGCAGCTGAACCTCTTCCCGATTCCACCGCGCAGCGAGCGCAAGGTCGAGATCACTTACAGCCACATCTTGCGCGCTGAGAGCGGCACATTGCGCTACACCTATCCGCTCAGGACCGATTACGTGAGCGCTTTGCCCGTGCGCGAAGTCTCGGTCACTCTCACGGCTGAGTCGAGCGCGCCAATCGGCACGATCTACAGCCCGAACGCGCAAGTGCTGATCGCGCGCTTGGACGATAAGCGCTTTCGCGCCAGCTTGGAGCTGAGCGACTTCCGTGCACGCGAAGATTTCAGCGTCTTCTACAGCTATCGTCAAGCTGAGATCGGCGCAGCGCTTTTAACCTACCGCGCCAGCGCGCTCGAAGACGGCTTCTTCATGTTGGCGCTGACGCCGCCTTTGCGCATCGAGCGCGAGCGCAGCATTCCCAAAGACGTACTGATCGTGCTGGATCAAAGTGGCAGCATGGCAGGCGCTAAGTGGCGCCAAGCGCAAGCAGCGGCGCGCTTTGTACTCGGCGCACTCATGCCGCAAGATCGCTTCAACGTGATCGCCTTCAGCAGCGGCTATCGCCTTTATGCACGCACCTTGCAGCCTGTCAGCGAAGCGCAGCGCGCTGCCGATTGGCTCAGCGGCCTTGAGGCTATCGGCGCGACCGATATCAACGCTGCTTTGCAGGAAGCCTTGCGCCAAGCCGATCCTGAGCGCCACACTGTGATCCTTTTCCTGACCGATGGCCTGCCGACTGAAGGCATCACCGATTCTGATCGGATCATCGCCAATTTCAGCGCAGCGGCGCGCCCCAATGTGCGCTTGTTTGCCTTCGGCGTCGGCTATGATGTGGATACCGTGCTGCTAGATACGCTGGCTAACGCCCAGGGCGGCACTAGCACCTACGTGAAGCCTGAAGAGGATATCGAGGCAGCTGTCAGCGCCCTCTACAACAAAATCAGCGCGCCGATCCTGAGCCGACCAACGCTGGAGACAGACGGCGCTGTCATGCTTGAGGATACCTATCCTGCGCTGCCCTTGCCCGACCTATTCGCAGGCTCGCAGTTGATCTTGACAGGGCGCTATCGCGGCGCAGGCGCCATCACCCTGACCTTGCGTGGCGAAGTCAACGGCGAGATGAGGCGCTTCACTTACACAGGCCTGATTTTCCCCGAAAATGCAGGCGGCGAGGCTTTTGTGGCGCGCCTATGGGCTACCCGCAAAATTGGCGCCCTGCTGAACACAATTCGCCTACGCGGCGAGACGCCTGAACTGGTCGAGAGCGTGCGTCGACTCAGCTTGCGCTTTGGCATCCTCACGCCGTACACAGCCTACCTGATCCAGGAAGATGACTTCGGGCGCCGCGAGCCGCCTCAAACGCCACCGATTGTGCCGCTAGCGCCGCCTGCCAGCGCCAGCGGCGGCATCAACCGCGAGCAGCGCAGCGGCGCGCCCGCCGTCGCGACCGCCTCAGCGCTCTCCCAGATGGGCGCCGCTGAAGCGCTTCAGCCCATGCCAACTGCTAGCGCCAAAGCCAACTTGCCCAGCGGTGAACTGATCGTGCCTCTGGGCGACCGCACCTTCGTGTGGCGCAACGGACTCTGGGTGGATACGCGCTACACCTCAGCCGACATGCCGCTGCGCCTTGTGCCGTTCCTCGGCGCTGAGTACTTCGCCTTGCTGGAGAAATACCCTGAGCTCAGGGAAATTTTCGCGCTCGGCGTGCGCGTGCTGGTCGTGATCGATGGCGTCGCCTATCAAGTGATCGATTCAGGCAATTGATCGTCGATCGGCGCCTTTTGCCGCGAGCAGGGAAAGGCCAGGAGAACAGCCGCTCTGCTCGCGTGCACAAATTGGCAGCGCCATTTCCAAAAAATAGCTGTACAATTGCTCATATCGGCTCGCTAGAGATGTTTTGAGAGAGGATGCCATGCCCAATGCCATGCGCAGCGCATTTTTTGCAGCCTTGTCGCTCGCCCTGCTCTGCAGCCTGCTCCTTTTTGTGACGCCCGATGCAGCACAATCGCAAGTTAGCACAGCCACGCCGACTAGCCTCTCTGTGCCGAAGCTAGCCGCAAGCGCCACGCCCACTCGACCGCGCAGCGCGCTTGCTACGCCCACGTCCAGCATCCCTGAGCCATTGCTGACCCTGACCGCCTTCAATGCCATGATTCTCGGCACCTTCGAAAGCCGCCCGACCGCCACACCAGGCATCTCTGAGATCGTGCTGAACGATAAGCCGCATTACATCCGCTTCACCGCGGATTGGTGCCAGCCCTGCCGACAAATGCGCCCTGCCGTGCGCGCCATGCAGGAGAAGTACAAGGGTCGAGTCAATTTCTGGGATGTGGACGTAGATAACAGCGCCTCGCGCCCTTTGATCCGCCGTTACAGCGTCCAGTTCATCCCTTACACTGTGCTGCTGGACTCGCGTGGCAGACTGTTCAGAGTCCTTGAAGGCTTGCAGACTCGCGAAGAGCTGGATCGCGCCATTCAAGCGCTCCTCGCCAACGAATGATGTTGACGCGGCGCCAATTTCTGCAGCGTGCCAGCGCCTTGGCCGCGCTTCTGGGCATGGCGCACAGCCATGAGGCTGCAACCTCGGCGTCTCTTGCTGCGCTCATCTGTGGCGCTACGCTCGGCGTGCTGCCCGAAGCAGCCCTGCTCGGGCGGCTGTTCAAGACAGCTGAGGTGCGCGCTAAGCCTCAGCCGTCCGCAAAAGTCGTCAAGCAGCTGCCTGCTCAGAGCCTGCAGCCGATCTTAGGCGTCAGCGCTGATGGCTGGTGGTATCAGCTGGCCGATGGCTACCTACCACGCCAAGCTATGCAGCCGATCTTGCCTTATGTGCCGCCGCCGCAGCCGTGCGCCTTGTGCAAAGGTTATTACGAAGTCATTGCGCCCAGCACAACTTTGCGCGATGCTTGCACGCCTTATGCCAGGATCAACGGCAGCTATCCCTTCGGCACAGTCTTCTATGTGCACGATTGGCTGATTGACGACAAGCATCAGGCCTGGTATGCGCTCACCAAGACAGCTGATGGCAGCGGTCTTCTCAGTTGGGCGAATGCACTGCACTTCCGACTGTGGCTGCCACAACCTTCGCCCTTGAAAGAGCCCACGCTTTGGCTAGACGGCCCACAGCAGATGCTCAGCCTGTACGATGGCGAGGCCTTCATTGGCAGCACCGCAATCCATGCTGCGCCTCTACCGCGCGGCTCAGCAAAGCTACAGCTCGGCTTGCCATGCACAAGTGCTGCTGAAGCGCCCTACTTGCACCTATGGCAGATGTTGCTCTATCTGCCTTTGGGCAAGCCTGTGCCGCTTTACGGCGCCAACTGGCACAATCACTTTGGCACGCCCAGTGCGTCGCGCGCCGTTGAGTTGCCAGTCCTGGCAGCACGGCACTTATATACGCTGCTCAGCGGCACAGGCTTAACCGAATTTCCTGTGGTGATCACCTAGGCGACCTGTGCGCGCAGCAGCGACCAGACCTTGCCGAACAGCTCGCCATAGTGTGGATCGCTGCGCAACGCCACTGCCTCTCGTGGGCGTGGCAACTGCACGCGCTCATCGCTCAGGATGCGCCCTGGCCGCGCCGACATGATCAAGAGCCGATCTGCCAGCGTCAGCGCCTCATCGATGCTATGCGTCACAAAAATGATGGTGTTACCGCTGGCTTGCCACAACTCAAGCAGCGTATCCTGCAGAATCAGCCGCGTTTGCGCGTCAAGGGCGCCGAACGGCTCATCCATCAGCAGGATTTCCGCATTGTAGGCAAAAGCGCGCGCCAAGCCGACGCGCTGCTGCATACCGCCTGAGAGCTGATACGGATAGGCCTCGGCAAAGCGCTCGAGCTTGACGCGGGCGATCCACTCGTGCGCGATGGCGATTTGTTGTGCGTATGGCAGGCCGCGCGTGCGCAAGCCATAGCTGACGTTCTCCAATACGGTCATCCATGGGAAGACAGCCGCGCCCTGAAAGACCATCGCTGTAGCAGGGCGTTTGTCATCGCTGCGCTGCACCTGCAGGGCGCCGCTGCTGATCGGCTGCAGGCCCGCTATGGCGCGCAACAGGCTCGTCTTGCCACAGCCGCTTGGCCCGACCAAGCAGACGAATTCGCCTTCTGCCACGCTGAAGCTGACGTCCTGCACCGCTATTACTTCGCCCACGCCGCTGCGATCGGCATAACGAATGGTCACTTTATCAGCTACGATCTTGCTCATGTAGCACCTCACTGCTCAGCCGGGCATATAGCGCACGCCATAGTGCCGACTGCTATAGTCGTACATCAGGTCGGCGTAGGTTCGCGGATCGGGGAAGCCGCGATAGGCATCCTTGATTTGCGAGAGCTGGATCATGAAAGTGATGTTGCCGAAAGCGATCCTGCCATAGAGCGACCAACGCTCCAGGCGCTCCAGCAAGGTGAAATCGCTGGCGAACTCAGGGAAATTAGCGCGCAGGTGCTGATAGGCCGCTTCCAGATCGTCCACCACGAAGCCAATGTGATGGATGCGGCTTGGCACGCCGTCGCTGAGCGGCTTGCCAGGCTCTGCCTCGAACAAAAAGAGCGCGTTGTTGCCGTTTGGCGCGCTCAGCACAGCCAGATGCTCATCGTCGCGCATGATAACCATGCCCAAGCCGCGCGTGAAGAAGTCCACGGCCGCGCGCCGATCGGCCATGCTCAGCGCCAAGTGGTCGAAGCCGACGTTGCGCCACGGCCGCAGCGCGCCATCAGGCTCGGGCAAGGCGCGCGCTGTGATGCGCAGCACAGCTGCGCCGTAATGGTCGTGAATCTCGCCACAAAACATGTCGGGATAGATCAGATCGTCGCTGTGCGCGTGCACAATGCTGATGCGCTTGTTCTTCAAAAAGCCATGCGGCAAGAGCTTCTCCATGGCCTCATGCACAATGGCTAGGCGCGGCACTGCGCCGCTGAAAGTTGTGCCGTCTTCAAGCTGAAAAGTCACAGTGACTGTTTCGGTCATACCTGCTGTCTCTCACGTGCTATGAAAGCATCCAGTGCGTCGCGCCAATGGCGTAAAGTGATGCCGATCAGTGCCGCGAAGGTGTTCTGCAGGGCTGAGTAAGTTGGCGGACGCGAGGGACGGTTGAATTGGGCCTTGGCGATCGGCGCGATCGGATATTCAGCCATGCCATGAGCGTCTAAGATGGCGCGTGCGAAGGCATAGCGCGAGAGCGCGCCTTGATTAGTCAAGTGATAGGTGCCGAAGCGCTCGGTTTGAACCAAAGCGACGATGCCTTCAGCCAAGTCCTCGGCGTACGTCGGGCAGGCAACTTCGTCAGTGACTACAGAGAGCGGCTTGCCTTCGCGCGCCAAGCCGACGATGCGCTGCAGGAAATTGCGCCCGTTGTGCGCAAAGACCCATGAGGTACGCACGATGTAATGGCGTGGCACGAGCTGACGGACGATCTGCTCGCCGACGTATTTGCTGTAGCCGTACGGATTGGCAGGCTGCATCGGATCGTACTCGCCGTAAGGCGCGCCGCGCTCGCCATCGAAGACTTCGTTGGTGCTGATGTAGCACAACGCCGCGCCGACGCGCTGGCAGGCAAGCGCGACGTTCTGAGTGCCGAAAGCGTTCACCTGCAAAGCTTCCTGCGGTGCTTGCGCACAGCGATCCACGTTAGTCAGCGCGGCGCAGTGAATGACGAGCTGCGGCGCACGATCGCCGATCAGGCGCATCACAGCCTCTGCGTCGGTCACGTCCAGCTGGCTGTGCGCCGCGCCGTGGGCTTCGGGCAGGCGCGCCAGCAACGCCTGGCCGACTCCGCCGCCTGCGCCTGTGATCAAAATTCGCATGAATTTTTGCCCTTAATTGTTCGTAGCTCACTCTCAGATTTTATAGCGCGCTCGACGAAGTGACCAGATCAGCCTGCCATAGGTTCGGCGCAAGCGCGCAAAGAGCTGCGAGGCGCTCAGCGCTTTTGCAGGCGCAATCCTTTATTCATTTGCGATGCCCATTTGTGGTATAATGTGAGGCAGTAACAGGTTCCGAGAGCAATCTGGCAAGACTTCCCATGAGAGTTGAGACCGCCATATGACTGCGAAAACTCGCCAAGAACAAATTGATGACGCATTGCGTAAGCTGCACGCCGTTGTGGAAGGCGTCAAAGCCTCGGTTGTGGTCAACCGCGATGGATTGCTGGTTGCGGCTATGCCTGCGGGCAACGACGAAGACGTGCTGGCTGCCATGTCTGCAACGCTAGTCGGTCTGGCGGAACGCACGCTTGGCAGGTTGGACCAGGGCAATTTAGAGCGCTTGCTGGTAGAAGGTGAAGATAGCGTGATGGTAGCTTATCCTGCTGGGCGCGCTATGCTAGCGGTCATGATCGGCAAGGAGCATAAGATCGGACCTGTGCTATACGCTGCCTCGGCGACGGCGAAAAGCGTCGCTCAAGTGCTTGCCAGCTGAGTGTGCATGGCCTCTGAGATTTTTGAAGGCACGGTTGAGCGGGTCGCCTTCTATAATGAGGAGAGCGGCTACACAGTTCTGCGCGTAAAGCCTCACAAAGTTTTGCCTGGTCAGGTCGGGCGCGACGGCCTGGCAACAGTTGTTGGCGTCTTGTCTAGTCGCTTGCGCGAAGGCGCTGAAGTGCGCTTCAGTGGCGCGTGGGTTGTTCACAGCGAATATGGCAAACAATTCAAGGCTGAGGCGGCCGAAGAAGTCGTGCCAGGGTCGTTAGAGGGCTTGCTGCGCTATCTCAGCAGCGGCGTCATCCGTGGCATTGGCAAAGCCACAGCGCAGCGCATTATCGATCACTTTGGCACTAAAGTTTTCGAGGTTCTCAATCAAGCGCCGCATCGCATCAAGGAAGTGCCTGGGATCCCTGAGCATCGCGCCGAGCTGATTGCTCAAGCATGGCAAGAACACAGCGCTGAGCGCGAGATCATGATCTTCCTGCAAGGGCTGGGCCTCGGCAGCCGACTCGCTGTCAAGATTTATAAGGAATATGGCGCTAACGCGGTTGCCACAGTGCGCACTAATCCATACCAGCTCGCGCGCGATATTCAAGGTATCGGTTTCCGCACTGCCGATCAAATTGCACGCGGACTCGGCCTTGCGCTCGACTCGCCGCATCGCATTCAAGCGGGCGTTCTCTACGCTCTGGAAGCGCTCACGAGCGAAGGTCACGTTTACGCGCCGCGCGAGCTGCTGACAGAGACTGTGAAGAACTTGTTGGCGCTGGATGCCGCGCCTGAAGCTCAGATCGGCGCGCGCATCGATGAGGCGATCGGCGCGCTCAGCAGCGAGAGCGAGATCATACTGCAGTCTCTGCCCGATGCTGATGGGCAGAGACTCGAGGCAGTCTACCTGCGTTCGCTTTTTCTAAGTGAGCGTGGCACAGCCAAACACTTGCGCGAAATGCGCGATTTGCCGCTCTCACGCCTGCGGCAAGCGCAGTGTATGGCCTGGACGAAGTTCTTCGACTGGCTGCAGCGCGAAGATCAAATATTGCTCACTCAGCAACAGCAGGAAGCCGTCCGCGCTGCGCTCACGCACAAGATCAGCATCCTGACAGGCGGCCCTGGCACAGGCAAGACGACCACGCTGCGCGCTGTGATCCGCGCTTTGGAATGGAACAAAGCGCGCTATGAACTCGCCAGCCCGACAGGGCGTGCCGCCAAGCGCTTGAGCGAAGCCACAGGCCGCTCTGCGCAGACTATCCATCGCCTGCTGGGCTACTCGCCTGAGGAAGGCTTTCTGCGCGGCGAGGACGAGCCGCTAGACGTTGATATGCTGATCATTGATGAAGCCTCAATGCTCGATCAGGTCTTGATCTACAATGTGATGAAGGCCTTGCCGCCTGAAGCACACTTGCTGCTAGTCGGCGATGTCGATCAGCTGCCCAGCGTCGGCCCAGGCGACGTGCTGCGCGATCTGATCAACAGCGGCATCGCGCATGTCACGCGCCTTGAGGCCATCTTCCGCCAGAGCAGCGATAGCCAGATCATCCCAAACGCACATCGCATCAATCAAGGCGAGATGCCGCAGCTAGATAACACCAGCAGCGATTTCTTCATGTTCCCTGCCGAGACGCCTGAAGCAGCTGCCAACCTGGTCGTGGATATCGTGCAGCGGCGCATTCCGAACAAGTTCGGCTTCGATCCGTTAACCGAGATTCAAGTGCTGGTGCCGATGTATCGCGGCGCGATCGGCATTCAGGTGCTGAACGAACGCCTACAAGCGGCGCTCAATCCACATGGGCACAACGCCGAGAAACGCTTGGGCGGCACGATCTATCGCGTTGGCGATAAAGTGCTGCAGACGCGCAATAATTACGAAAAAGACGTCTTCAATGGCGATATCGGCATCATCCAGGCCATTGACTTCACAGCGCAGAAGCTGCGCGTCGCCTTTGAGGATCGCGAAGTCGAATATGATTGGGAAGAAGCGAGCGATCTGCTGCATGCCTATGCCGTGAGCGTTCATCGCAGCCAAGGCTCAGAGTATCCTGCCGTGGTCTTGCCGATCATGCCGCAGCACTACATGCTCTTGCAACGCAATCTGCTCTACACGGCTGTCACGCGCGCACGGCACCTGGTTGTCTTAGTCGGCTCCAAGCGGGCTGTAGCTATGGCTGTCAACAACAATCAAGTGGCGCGGCGCTATACGGCGCTGGCTTGGCGCCTGCAGAATAACGCCTTTTGAAGGGCGTATCTGATGCGCTATAATGGCGCCATATCTTGTTAACGCAGCATTTTGAAGGACACATGATCAGGAAATTTCTGGTTGCGTTTGCGCTCGCGGCTGCGCTGAGCTTCGGCGCGCTGCTGCACATTCGGGCGCAAAATGCAATTGTGATCACGCTGAATTTCGAGTTCCTGCGGCAAGGCACAGCAGGTGTGGTCAGTCTAAGCGGCGCCGATTTGGTCGGCGGCGTGATCAGCGCTTTTGATCGCACCTATCCTTTTTTTCCTATCACAGGCGGCTTTGCGGCACTGCTGGCTGTGCCAATGGAGCAGCGCATTCGCGATTATCCGATCGCGGTCACAGTTTACCGCGCCAATGGCGAGACGCTGAGCTGGGAAGGCACGGTCAAGGTCGCCTCAGGCGAGTTCATCCGCGAGCCTGCTTTCGTCCTGCCTTCAGAGAAGCTCCATCTGCTGGATATGGCGGTTCAAGAGAGCGAAGATGCGCGCCTGAACAGCATTTACAGTGTGGTGACGCCTGAGCGCTTCTGGGAAGGGCAATTCAGCTTGCCGACTAACGCGCCGACGACATCGCCGTTCGGCAGCGTGCGCGACTTCAACGACGGCTCGACGCGCCGCCATAGCGGCTATGACTTTCGCATGGCAGTCGGCATGCCCGTGAAAGCCTCTGCCAGCGGGCGAGTTGTGTATGCGCGCCCGCTGGATATTCACGGCACCAATGTGATCATCGACCATGGCTGGGGCATTTTCAGCAACTACTCGCATTTGAGCCAGATTTTCGTGGTGCCAGGTCAGATCGTCTTACAAGGCGAGGTGATCGGCTTGAGCGGCAACACAGGGCGCAGCACAGGGCCGCATCTGCACTGGGAAATTGCTGTGAACGGCGTCCTGATCAATCCAATGGACTTCATCCGCTTGAAGTTGCCGACCTGATCGCGGCGAGAGGCTGATCGGACGTGCTGCTGCTCTACATGGTGATGGCGTGGTGTGGCGGCATCGCGCTGAGCGCAGCGCGCCCTGAAGCAAGCCTGAACAGCGCC
>RFIM01000130.1 GCA_003695215.1 Chloroflexota bacterium | reverse complement strand
CTGGCCAGCAACCAGAAGATGAGCTTTGTTGGGCCGCTCGTCTTTGATCGCAGCGATATGATCGGCACGCCCGCTGTGATCGGCTGGAACGCGGATCGGACGCGCGTCTACTTAGTTGGCTACGGCACGCACAGCGCCGAGACCGTGCCGTTTGAACTCGACCTAACGCCATTCGTGTACGGCAATGCAGCGCCTTACGAATTGCCCGCCTTGCGCCCGTTGATGCCGCGCAATGCCCTGCGTCCGCAAATGACCTACGCTGTTTCCGACGACGGCGCGCTGATCGCCTACTTGTTCAGCGAGCCGACGCGCACAGTGACCAATTACACAGGCTACGGCGATCCTTTCGCAGGCATTGGCTTGCTAGACGTGCGCACAGGCCAGAACACTATTTTGGTGACGGCGCCAGCTGACGAGGCGATACTCAGCATGAGCTACGCCACAGATAGCAACGCGCTCTACTACGCAACGGCGCGCTACACGGAAAGTCCGCTCGGCGGCATTGGCGTGCCAATCGGCACACGGCTCTTCCGCTACGATCTAGAGGCACGGCAAAATAGTGGCGGCAACCAACTGGCGCCTGATCCGAACATGAGCGTCGCTTCGTTCGCTGTATGCGGCGATAACGTCTTTTACGTTGCCAATCCGCTCAACAGCGAGGATTATATCCTCTACAGCGCTTCGCTCGTCAACCTAGCGCAGCCGACAGCGCTGCTTGGCGGTCGTTTTGGCGTGAGCTTCGGCGCCTGTGTGCCGTGAGTGTCGTTTCAAGTGGCAGGCTGTACCGTTTCAGCTTGCGCGCCGCGCTCAAGGTGTAGCACATAAGCGCGAAGGGCGCGCTCGTGCGGCAGTGGCGGAAAATTCTCAGGCTGGTATGGCGGCAGATCAGGCGGCGGCAGGCGCAATTCGCGCAGCACAGCGCGCGCTTGCTCTAATTCCCACCACAGGCTGAAGGGCGCGCCTTCGCTCCAGGCTTCTTGGTAGGCGGCCCGCGCTGCAGATTCGGCCGCTGCCAACTCACCAAGTGCTAGATGCACCTGCGCGGCCGCTAGTGATGGCACGCCTTGTGCCAAGAGCGCCTGCGCTTCCTCGCGCCGACCCTGCAGCGCATAAGCGCGCGCCAAGCCACCGCGATAGTAGGCCGCGAAATCGGCTTCGTGGTCCGCCATGCGCAAGGCCTCTTCAAAAAAACGTTCGGCAGCATCAGGCCGATTCATCAGCGTCAGCGCGACCTCGCCCCAGACAGCGTGAATGGCGCGCTTTTCAGCGATCGCGTTGCTTTGCACGGCCAGTTCCCATGCCAAGTTGAGCGATCCGCTCGGGTCTTGCCCTTGCTGCAGGAGCATCTGCGCGATCAAGCGCTCGGCAGTGGCTTGGCGCGCCACAGTACGATAACGCGCCACGCTAGCGCTGAAGGCCTCATAGGCCTCGATAGCAGCTGCCCATTGCCCAACTTCTATGTACGAGCGCAGCAAGACGAAATTTGCCACAGCGCGGCTCTCGATATCGCCGATGACTGTAGCTAGCCTGCGCGCTAATTCAAAGGTGCGGATGCGCAGCGCACGCTGATCTTCAACCAGACTGCCGTAGTTGATCAGGGCTGTGCAGAGCCATGCAGGCTCATGCGCCTCGATGAAAAGCAGCAAGGCTTGCCCTAGCAAGGCCTGTGCCTCAGCCAGGCGGTTCAAGTTGCGCAGCGCTAGCGCCATCTCGTGGCCTAGATAGGCGCGCTCTTTGATGACATCTAGCTCGGGCAGGGCTTGAGCGCCGTTCGGGAAAAAGGGCATCAGCAGGCGCATCACGGCGTGTGCATCGGCAAGGCGCATCAGCAATGGCTTGCTCAAGCGCTCGCGATAGAATCGCGCCGCCTGCTCTGGATTTCCTGCGTTGAGCTGTGCAGCGTACAGCGCAACTGCCGCGCGCAGATCGCTCTCATCTTGCAGCGCCTCAGGAACTTCCATCGAGAGCGGCTCAAGTGTGCGTTGCACGGCGCTCAAGGCTGCACGGCGCTCTTCTCTCGTCCAAGTGGCTTGCACAGCCTGGCACACGAGCGTATGCAGCGCGTAGCGATTGGTAGCGCGATCCCAGCGCAGCAAGTTACGCCGCTCAAGGTCGGAGAGGATGGTGTGCAGGCGCGCTTGCACCGCTGATCGTTGTGCGGATTGATCGAGCGCGATGCGTTGAGCGCTCCTTGCAGAAATTTCATCCGTTAGTTGTTGACGATGCGATGCTCCAGCTGTGCGCACAGGCTCAAGTTGGAAGAGCGCGTGCCGCAGGAACAGCCGATACGGCACAGGGAAGCCTAGCGCCGCCAAATAGTGCAGCAAGGCGCGCGCATCGCTGCTGAGGCCTGCCGTGGCAAGCTCGACCAGCAACCTGAGGCGCGCCTGCAGGCTCTGAGCGCGCTCAAACTTTGCCGAATGCAACTGCCACCAAGCGTTGAAGCCATCTGGATGCGCGTTGCCGTTCTCAGCGGCCAGGCACAGCGAGAGCGGATGCCGTTGTAGCGCGTTTGCACAGGCTGTGAGCAGCTCAGGCTTGCCGAACAGCGCGCTGTGCGCCAACAATTGCTCGGCATCGGCTGCAGAGAGCGCGCCAAGCGCCATATGCTGCACGCTCGGTATATCTCGGTATACAGACGGCATCGTAGGCGCAATCAGGACGCTCTTGAGCGCTTTGAAGGTCGGCAGGGCGCGCAAAAACGCGTCGATCTCAGCGTTTGCAGGCGATGATTCACTCAAGTCATCGCTTTGAGACGGCAAGAGGCTATCGTAGGCGCTGAGCAGCTTCTGCGCGTTCTCCAGCACGAGGAGCGCAGGTTGCGCGGCCAGGCTCTGCAGAAGCGCGCTCAGGCGCTCAGGGCGCGGCATGTTATCCACAGCGCTGAGCGGCTTGCCGCTGAAATATGCCAAGGCGTGCCGCACAAAATTGGCGAATCCGCCGTCGCTCTCTGCAAAATCCCAGAGCATGAGCAGCTGCGCAGCCATGCTCAGGCGCTCTTCTAAGAGCCAGTGCCATAGCAGCGCGCTCTTGCCGATGCCTTCTTCGCCCGTCAGCAGCAATACAGGCGTTGCGCTCGCCGACCACAGGCGCAGCGCTTCTAGCTCAGCAGCACGACCGATCAGGCGCCGTGCCAAGTAATGTGAGTGCGCCAGGTAAGGTGATGGCTGCGCAGGCACTTGGCACGTATAAGGTGAGTGCAAACTGAAGGCTGCGGCGCTCTCATCAATGCCTGAAAGCGCCGTCAGCTGCTCGACGATCAGCGCGCTGAGTTCATCAAGCGCCTTGAAGCTAATGATCGAGCAAGGCGGCTGATAGCGCTGCACTAGCTCAACGCTCAGGAACAGCAGGGTAGGCAGCGCACGGCTCAGCGCCAGCCGAAGGGCTTGCTCGGCGCGCGCGCTAGGCAATTGAGTCAGCACATCGATGTAAGCGGCTGCTTGGCTCAGCACAGGCTGCAGATCGCCTGTCTCAGGCGGCAAGAGTGGCACGAGGCCGCAGCGCCATAGCGCGCTGGCTACCGCGCGGCGGCTTGCAGGCGCGCTGGCCGCGGCTACGCCGACCATCACGGCTGAGTCGGGCGCCAAGGTTGTGTTCGCGCGCAAAGAGACTTCATTCGTCATCCGCTCAGACATAGTCACTCCATCCAGCAACCGAGCGCTTCGGGTTGCTGCGCTAAGTGTAGCGCCTCTCGGCGCTCAGTGCCACAGGCAGAAGCTGCCCGAGTTGTCTCAGCCTGCGCTCAGCGATAAGATTCGGCGCGTGGCACTTATAGCGCTTTTGAAAGGCATGGCAACATGGCAGAGAGAGTGTACATCGGCATCGACCTAGGCGGCACGCGTATTCGGGCGGGCAGATTCAATGCCAATTTAGAGCGCTTGGCGCGCACAGAGACGCTCACGCGGGATGAGGAAGGCGTTGAGGCGGTCATTGGGCGCATCGTTGAGCAGGCGCGCGCTGTCTGGCCAGAGCAAGCTGAGGAAGTAGCGGCGGTCGGCGTCTCGGCGCCGGGCCCGATTGACCTGAAGACGGGCGTCATCACGCGGCCGCCGAATTTGGCGGGCTGGCACGACGTGCCGCTCAAGCGGCGTCTTGAGGAAGCGCTGGGCGTGCCTGTGTACTTGGGCAACGACGCCAACTTGGCGGCGTTGGCTGAATACGAACGCGGCGCGGGCAAGGGCTTCCAGCACGTGATCTATCTGACGATCAGCACGGGCATCGGCGCGGGCATCATTGTGGATGGGACGCCGATCGTCGGTTGGCGCGGCTTTGGCGCTGAGGGCGGTCATTTGGCGATGATGATCTACGAGTGCGGGCAAATGCGTGCCACAACGCTCGAGAAGGAAGCGCAAGGTGGCGCCATTGCGCGTCAGGCGCAAGTGGCCATTGTAGGCGGGCGCCAATCAGCGATTTTGGCGCTGGCAGGCGGCGATATCCGCCAAATTGAGACGCGGCACGTGGTCGAGGCGGCGCGCACAGGTGATGCGCTCGGCTTGGAGTTGCTGCGGCGCGCGGGCACGCTGATCGGCTTAGGCATTGTCAGCCTGCTGCACTTGTTCAATCCTGAGATCATCATCGTAGGCGGCGGTGTGGCTGAAGGCGCCGCTGATCTGCTGCTGACGCCTGCTTGGGAAGCCATCAAGGCGAACGTGCTGGACGAATCCTACTATCAGTATGGCGATTGGCAGCTGCAGATCGTGCCACCAATTTTAGGCGAGGACGTCAGCCTGATCGGTGCAGCGGCGCTGGCCATGCGCAGCGGTAAATGAGCCAAGTGCCTCACTGTGCTCACAGTGAGGCAAAGGCGCTCAATAGGCTTTGGCAAAGAGCGCACGCTCAGTGCATTCGGCACCACAGACGATGCACTTGCCCTTGCCGCGTTCCTGATCCAGCGGGAAGTTGCGCGAGCTTGCTTGATTATCCTCTTTGATCTTGGCCTCACAGGCGGCACCGCCACAAAACCACGTGTACGCCCAGCCGTCCTTCAAAATCTCGCAGAACTTACCGTAGTCATCAGCCACTTCATGGATGTTGGCATCGCGGAAGGCGGTCGCCTGCTCCAGTAGGTTGCGCTGGATATCATCCAGCAGCTTTTTGATGAAGTCCAAGGCGCCTTCGCGTGGCACGAACTGCTTGCCTGTTTTGCCTGGCACATCGCGGCGTGCTATGGCAACTGTGCCATTCTGGACGTCCTTAGGCCCGATCTCAAGGCGCACGGGCACGCCGCGCATCTCCCAATCGTTGTATTTGAAGCCTGGCGAGAGTTCAAAGCGCGTATCCAGCTTGGTGCGAATGCCGTTCGCCTTCAGCTCCGCAAAGAGCGCCTCAGCCACAGCCATGACGGGCGCGCGCTCTTCATCATTCTTGCCAATAGGCACGATCACTACTTGAATCGGCGCGAGGCGCGGTGGTAAGCGCAAGCCTTGATCATCACCATGCACCATGATCACCGCGCCGACCATGCGCGTAGAAAGGCCCCAGGAAGTCGTCCAGACGTATTGCAGCACGTTATTTTCGTCAGTGTACTGGATTTCGAAAGCGCGGGCGAAGTTCTGACCGAGATTGTGGCTGGTGCAAGCTTGCAAAGCGCGTTTATCGCCCATCATCGCCTCGATGCTGTAGCTGCGCAGCGCGCCCGCGAATTTCTCCTGATTGCTCTTGCGCCCTTTGATGCCAGGAATGGCCGCTTCGTTCAAATAGACATCGTGGTAGATATCCAGCATGCGCAGCGTCTCTGCCTCAGCTTCGTCGTGGGTAGCGTGGGCAGTGTGACCTTCCTGCCACAGGAATTCCATAGTGCGCAGGAACAAGCGCGTGCGCATCTCCCAGCGGACGACGTTCGCCCATTGGTTGAGCAGTAAGGGCAGGTCGCGGTAGCTTTGAATCCACTTCGCCATGCTGTAGCCGATGATCGTCTCTGAGGTTGGGCGCACCACAAGGCGCTCTTGCAGCTCCTCGCCGCCACCAATGGTCACTACAGCCAGCTCAGGGCTAAAGCCTTCGACATGCTCTTTCTCTTTGGTCAGAAAGCTCTCGGGGATGAAGAGCGGGAAGTAGGCATTTTGATGGCCTGTGGCTTTGAAGCGCGTATCGAGCGCTTGCTGGATATTCTCCCACAGCGCGTAGCCATAGGGCTTGATGATCATGCAGCCGCGCACAGGCGCATAGTCGGCAAGGTCAGTGCGCTGCACCACATCGGTATACCAGCGCGAGTAGTCTTCGCTGCGCGGCGTAATGACTTGAGATGACATGCAGGTCTCCTGAGAGCGTCTGTTTGGGTAGGTCTCACTTAGGTTATTGTAGACGATGTGTGGCGATCTCAGCTAGCGCCAGTTTGGCTGAGGCCTCTGCAGACGTAGAAAGCGGCTCTGGCAGCATCTCGGCGTTGCGCAGATTTGTGAAGGCGATTACAATTTAAGCGCGGCTTGATTTCAGAGAATAGCACAGCTTCTGGCAGGAGAAAGTTCGTTGAAACGGTTTATTTCGCTTGGAGTCTTGTTGGCGATCATCATTGGGCTGGGCGTGGTGCTGAGCGCCGTTGGGCAAAGTGGCCAGTTGCCGGGCGTGCGCCCACAGACGGCGAATCCGAACGCCTCAGCGCTGGCCATGACTTCGGAGCAGGGCGTTTGGCTGCTGATCTGGATTGTGTTCGTGACACTCGGCCCGCTGGTCACTTTTGCCGCCTTCCTGACTTTCATCATGTGGTGGGGCAACCGCCAAGTGGTGCGTGCACGCACTGGAGAAAAACAACCGCTTGAGTTCTCGCTCGATCCTGCGAAGCCGCGCACGCTCGGCAGTGTGCTGGTGCGCAGCCCACGCCTAGTGATCGGCGTAGCGGTCTTTTTGTTGATCGGCGGCGCTGTGTTCCTGGCCTTGATCGGCGCCTTCGGCTGAGGCTGAACGTTGACAGCGCCCTGGAGCCTGCTATAATGCGCTCGCGTACGCCATGCGCTGCAAGCGCATTTGACTTGAGAAGGAGTCGACAGTGGGACCGCTGCCAAAGCGAAAGCTCTCAAAGACGCGCAAACGCACGCGCCGCAATCACGACAAGCTGACTCTGCCACACCTGGTGACCTGCAGCAACTGCGGTGAGCCCAAAATCGCTCATCGCGTCTGCGCAAGTTGTGGCTATTATGGCGGCGAGCAAGTGCTTAGCCTTGATAAAGATAAGAAGGAAAGCTGAGTCTCGTCGCAAGCGCCCTACATGCTATTCGAAGGCTGAGCATGGTGATCTTTTGTGAATCAAGCTCAGCCTTTTGTCGTGCTATGCTAGCCTGTAGCAATGATTCCCTATGCTCTCATCCCACAAGCAATTCCTCTGAACCTGATCAGCGCGCTTCGTGTCTGTGGTTGCTGACTCAGCGCTGCGCATGCGCGGCTTGAAAAGACTTGATGTTCATCCAAGTAAGCTCAGGAGAATGTGTGGCGATGGTTTCCGCAGAGTCCGTTCATCCAGCACATCTGAGGGCATTATTCATCAATCATCTTGACGCTGTGCTGCTGACGTTTGTGATCGGCGCGTTGTGCCTTGTGCTGCACGATGCGCTCAATCTGCAGACGTTTTTTCTGCTGATTGGCATGGCGCTCATCGCATGGCTGGCTTTCGCCTATAACGATCTGTGCGATGCGCCCTATGATGCACAGGACGCTAAAAAGCGGCGGCGCAATTTTTTCACAAGGCAAGGCAGTTTACGCTATTGGTATATTGCTGCGCCATTCGCCTTGAGCGTTGCTGCGCTAGCGTTTTTGCAATTTGGCGCGCGCGGCCTGCTCCTGATCGGCATCGCGCTGCTGGCAGTCTGGGCATATTCGGCGCCGCCGCTGCGCCTGAAGAGCCGACCGCTGTTCGATCTGATCATGCACGCGCTCTTCGTGCAGACTTTTCCTTACTTGCTGTGCCTATACCTGACTGGCGTAGCCTGGCAGCCGATAGATTATCTGCTGCTGACGCTCTTCTTCCTCAGCTCGCTCTCGGCGCAGCTGGAGCAGCAAGCGCGTGACTACAAGGTTGATCGGCGCACTGATCGCAATTTCACGACACAAGTTGGTCTGCGCACGACGATCTACATGCTCAAGTTCAGCACAGCGCTGTTGGTCGTGCTGAGCTTGGTCGGCGTCATCTTCGGCGTCGTGCCACTGCTTTTGTATCCGCTTGGTTTGGTGTGCATACCGCTAGTTTGGCATCGCTTTGCGCGGCGCGCCGCTCAGCCGCGCAGCGAGCGCCTGGTTTGGACGGTAGGCATCCTTGCAGCATTATACGTCGGTGGCGTGTGCGCCTACTGGCTGGTCGCTAATCTCTAGGCAGGGCGCGGCCGCACGGTCAAGGTGGATTCGTTGCGATACGTGACCATGCCGAGCTGGCCGCCTTTGATCTTGCGCACATAGCGGCGCTCGGTCACATCCACTGGCACATAGGCTTCATGACGCGCGGCGCTATAGTAGGCTGCGAGGCTGGCAGCGCGCTCCAAGACTGCGTCGGGCACGGTGCGTCCCTCGCGCTTGATGATCACGTGCGCGCCAGGCACGCCACGGGCATGCAGCCACAGGTCGTCAGGGCTGCCCTTGCTAAAAGTCACCTCGTCATTTTGGCGCGCATTGCGCCCAATCCAGATCACGAAGCCTTCGGGCGTGCTGAGCTTGAGCGGCGCCGATTTGCCGCTGCGCGGGCGCGCTGTCGGTGTGCCGCGCCAATAGCCATTGGCTTGCAGTGCCTCCTGCACTTCGCCGATCTCAGGGTAGTTGGCGGCGAGCGCCAGATCGGTCTCTAGCTGGCGCAAGAAGTCCAGCTCGCGCTCCGCAGCGGCGATCAGGCTGGGCACCTCGGCAAGGGCGCGCTTGGCCTTCTCATACTGCTCAAAGTAGCGCTGCGCGTTCTCCAGCGGCGTCAGCGTCGGATCGAGGGCGATCTCGAGTGGCGGCGCATCGAAGTCGTACTGCGCGCTGAAAGACGTCTGGCCACGTGCGATTTGATATTGGTAGGCAAGGAGCAGCTCGCCGCATTGGCGCAGCCGCTCGCATTCGGCTTGGTCGCGCTGTGAGCGTTTGAGGGCTTCCAAACGGCGCGAGACGCGCTCAATGGCTTCGCTCAGCTGAGCTTGGACGGGCTTTTTGGCGTTGGCATAAGCAGCCTCGCCGATTGGTGCGCCATAAAAGGCGTTCAGGGCGTCGCTGATGCGCTCGAGCGGCTGCGCGTTGGGCAAGTGCAGAATCGGGTAGGCGGCGTAGGCGATGGCTTGTCCATCGCGCTCACACAGATGCGGCGCGAACTGCTTTTGCATCAGCGCGCCGATCAGCGCTTGAATTTCTGTGAGCAGGGCGCGCGGGCTGCAATCTGCAGCGCGGCTCTCGAGGCTGCCTGTGGCGCGGAAGACGGCTTCTTTGGCCAACATCGGGCTGAAGCCGAGCAGTTTTTCGGTCAAAATGCGCCAAGCCAGCTTGCTCCGATCGGCATCGAGCAGCTCAGCCAGCAAGGTCAGCGTCAGCGCTGTTGGCGGACACTTGAAAGTTTGTGGCGGTGGCGGCACATAGGGATGAGCAGGCAAGCTGACGCGCACGCGGTTCTCTCCAGGCCCGACGCGCCGAATGCAGTCCAGAATCTGCCCATTTTGTACCAGCAGCAAGTTGCTGCGCCGTTCCATTGGCTCGGCAATCAGCGTGAATTCGCCCTGGCTGCTGACAAAGTTGAGCTGGACGACGCGTTCCCAATCGGGCTGGGTTGCGCCTACAAAACGGCTGCCTTCCAAGTGGCGGCGCAGCATCAGGCCGAGCGGCGAAGGAGTCTCGACGCCGCGCCGCAAGCGCTCGGGCACCAAATGCAGGCGCGCCCATTGCGGATGCGCGCTTAGGTACAGGTAATGGCGCGCATGGTTGCTGTAAATCTCCAGGCCAATGGCATCATCGCCCAGCTCTAGCGCGTCCTGAACACGGCCGTCTTGTAGCGTTGCATTCAGCTCAGCCGTCACAGCGGCAATAGTGAAGACGTCGAAGTTCATGAGTTTCTCAACGTTTAGTTGGGCGCAAGGCGCGCCACAAAGCGGCAATCTGCGCCTGTGAGAGCGCGCGGTACTCGCCGACGCGCAAGCCATCCAAGGTAATGTTGCCAATGGCAACGCGCACCAAACGCAAGGTTGGATAGCCGATCGCGGCGGTCATGCGGCGGATTTGGCGCTTTTTGCCTTCGGTCAGCGTGATTTGCAACCAAGCCGTTGGCACGCTAGCGCGATAGCGGATAGGCGGCGTGCGTTCGGGCAGGTCGGGCGGCGTTTGCAGCAGGCGCACCTGCGCAGGGCGCGTCAGGCCGTCCTTGAGCAGCACGCCTGCGCGCAGTTGATCCAACTCAGCTTCGCTCGGCACCCGCTCAACTTGCACGAGGTAGGTCTTTGGATGCGCAAAACGCGGATTGGTCAGGCGTGCGATCAAGGCGCCGTCATTGGTGAGCAGCAACAAGCCTTCGCTATCGAAATCCAGCCTGCCTGCGCTATAGACGTTTCGGATCGGGATGTAATCGGCGAGAGTCGGGCGACCTTCAGGATCAGTGAATTGAGTCAGGACGCCATACGGCTTCCAGAAGCGCAGGACGTAGGTCGGCTTATGTGCGCGAGTCGCCGCCATTGTGCAGCCATTCCGAGAGCGCATTGAAGAGATCGTCCACGCTCAACTCGTCCCAAGGCGAGTAGGGCAGGTTCTGCGAGGCAGCGGCGATCTCAGCTTCGGGCAGGTCTTCTAGCAAGCGGCTCAGATAAGTGCGCAACAGCTCCAGAGGCGCGCCGCGTTGCGTGAGCAAGATCAAGTAGTGTGCGCCGCCAACCGGCATGACCAGCAAGTGGCCCTCTGCTGTGGTAATTTGTAGCAAGGTGACCGCGCCACGCCCAAACTCTGCGGCCAGGCCGCGTGCCAGCATCTCAGCGGCGCGGATCATGGTGGCAGCGCGACGGACTTGGGTGTTGGCTTCCTGTGAAGTAGCCACGAGTCGCCCGCCACCATCGATCAGCAGCGCCACCTCAATGTGCGGATTAGCGGCGATCTCCTGAAACCAATTCATGCAGCGCTCCATAGCATGACAATTGTTCTAAGGCGCCCCCGGAGGGATTCGAACCCCCGACCTCGTGCTTAGAAGGCACTCGCTCTATCCCCTGAGCTACGGAGGCCCATTTGTGGATTGTAGGGCATTCAGGCGGCGGCGTCAAGGCGTTCGGCTTGGCTTGCCCGCGCAGAGTCAGCTAGGTGAGGCTGAGAGGCGCTTTGGGACTCAGCGCGTTGACAAGCGCGGCGCTTCTTGCTAGACTTATCGGTTGTAAAGACGTTGACGCAGCGAAAAGCAGGTCGCGTTGCCTCAGAGAGGCGATCCGCTGGCTGTGAGACCGCCCAACGCCCTGCCCAATGTCCCTGCTGAGTCGGTGTGCCGAACGCTCTTAGAGCCATTAAGCGCACTCGGGCCTGCCCGTTATCGCAGCACAAAGCGCCGCTGCTCGCAGCGGAAGCAAGGTGGTACCACGGAAGCGCTTGCCTTTCGTCCTTGGGTGTGGCGAAAGGCATTTTTTATGCCATACTTTGGCAGACACTGACCTTGAGGAGTTCTATGTTCAGCTCACTATTCTCAGACGCATCGGCCGTCATCGCTGCCGACCTGAACGCCTATTACGATGGGCTAGCCGAGCATCAGCCGCTGCTCTTCCGCGATTGGCGCGCCGCTGTCCAGCGGGAGAGTGCCGCGCTGCGCCGCCTTTTGCGCAAGCACAATGCCCAGCGCGTCCTGGATAGCTCAGGCACGGTTGGCCTGCACGCTATTGCTGCAGCAATGCACGCCACAGCCGTGACGGCTGTCTGCCCAACACCTGCTGTGCTGGAGCGCGCCCAGCACAATGCGGCGCAGTTCCGCCTAGAACAGGCTATCGCCTTCTTGTGCGCTGATCTGAACGCGCTGAGCGATTCCGTGACGGGCAGCTTCGACATAGCGCTATTGAAAGGCGGCATTGTGACGCACTGGCTGACGGATCAGGCCATCAGCGCGGCCCTGAGCGCGCTGCACAGCTTATTGCGCCCTGAAGGCGTGCTGATCTTGAGTTTGCCTGCCTTCGATCTGCTGCTGGAGGATCGGCCGCGCTTGGTGCCGCGTCACGTGCATGAGAATCTGCCTGACGGGCGTGCTATTCTCTTCGATCTCTACGATTGGCAAGCGACCGAGCCGCTGAGTGTGCTGCACAACATTTTCATCGTGCGCGGCGACGGCGATTCTTTCAGCGCCACGCGCTTTGGTGTGCTGCAGCGCGCCCTGCGCCGCGCCGAGCTTGAGCAGCTGCTGAACACTGCAGGTTTTGTCGTCCAGCAGGCTGAAATGAACGGCTGGGAGCTGCACATCACAGCGGAGCGCGCCTGAGCTATTAAAGGCGTTATCTCATCTACCAGGAGAGTTGCTGCTATGCCGAAGAACGTTCAGGAGATGCCCAGAAACTTCAATTACCTAGAAGCTGAGCCGCGGCTCTACCGCTATTGGGAAGAGAATGGCTGGTTCAAGCCTGAATGTGCGCCGCCGAACGCCGAGCCATTTGTGATCGCCATTCCGCCGCCTAACGTCACAGGCGAGCTGCATCTGGGCCACGCCATGTTCGTGAGCGTAGAGGACTTGATGATCCGCTATGAGCGCATGCGCGGCAAGGCCGCTTTGTGGATTCCCGGCACGGATTATGCTGGCATTGCTACGCAGTTGATGGTCGAGCGGATGTTGCAAGAAGAAGGCACTAGCCGCGAGGCGATCGGGCGCGAGGCGTTTCTAGAGCGCGCCTGGCAGTGGAAAGAGAAGTACGGCGGCACCATTGTGCAGCAATTGCGGCTGCTGGGCGCCTCTTGCGATTGGGATCGTGAGCGCTTCACACTGGACGAGTCGCTCTCGCGCGCTGTGCGCGAAGCCTTCGTCAGGCTCTGGGAACAGGGCTTGATCTATCGCGGCAAGCGCTTGATCAACTGGTCTCCTGGCTTACAGACGGCTGTGAGCGACTTGGAGGTGGAATATAGCGAAGAGCCTGCCACACTCTACCATTTCAAGTATCCTGTGGAAGGCGGCACTTTCATCCCAGTGGCCACAACGCGCCCAGAGACCATTCTAGGCGACACAGCCGTCGCTGTGCACCCTGAAGATGAGCGCTACCAGCACTTGATCGGCAAGCGCGCCTTTGTGCCAATCCTCAATCGCCCGATTCCGATCATCGCCGATGCCTACGTGGATCGCGCCTTCGGCACAGGCGCGCTCAAGGTCACGCCTGGCCATGATTTCAATGACTATGAGATCGCGCAGCGCCACAACCTGCCGATCCTCAACATCATGAATAAAGACGCCACCTTGAACGCTGAGGCGGGCCCGTATCAAGGCCTAGACCGCTTCGTGGCGCGTAAGCGGCTTTGGGCTGATATGAGCGCGGCAGGCCTGACCATCAAGACCGAGCCATACATGCGCATAACGCCGCGCGCCACACGCGGCGGCGAGATCATCGAGCCGCTCCTCAGCGAGCAATGGTTCGTGCGCATGGCGCCGCTGGCAGAGCGCGCGATTGCAGCCGTGCGCGATGGGCGCATCAAGATCGTGCCCGATCGCTTTGAGAAAATCTACTTCAACTGGCTCGAGAACATCAAAGATTGGTGCATCAGCCGCCAGCTATGGTGGGGCCATCGCATCCCTGTCTGGTACGATGCGCAGGGCAACATTTACGTCTCGCGCGAGGACTTGACTGATCCGAACTTGACGCAAGACCCTGACGTGCTGGACACTTGGTTCAGCAGCGGTTTGTGGCCTTTCAGCACGCTCGGCTGGCCTGACCAAACGCCCGACTTCTTGCGCTACTATCCCACTGACGTGCTCGAGACAGGCTACGACATCCTGTTCTTCTGGGTAGCGCGCATGATCATGCTCGGCTTGTGGTTCACCGACCAAGCGCCGTTCCATACTGTCTATCTGCACGGCTTGGTGCGCGATGAACACGGCGAGAAGATGAGCAAGACCAAAGGCAACGTCATCGATCCGCGCGAGGCAATGCGCAAATACAGCACTGACGCGCTGCGCTTCACCTTGCTGACAGGCGGCACACCTGGCAACGATCTGAACCTTGGCGAGCGTCAGATCGAGTATGGGCGTAACTTCGGCAACAAGCTCTGGCAAATCGCGCGCTTCGTGCTGACCAATCTGGGCGAGCCTTACGCGCCACAGCCGTTGCCTGCGCCACAAGCGCTCGATCTGCCCAGCCGCTGGATTCTGAGCCGCTTGAACAAGCTGATCGCCAATGTGCAGCGCCTCTTCGATCACTATCTATACGGCGAAGCAGGCCGCCAAATCCGCGATTTCGTCTGGGAGGAATTCGCCGATTGGTATGTGGAGAACAGCAAAAACGCGCTCTATGGCGAAGAGCCGAACGCCAAAGTGCGCACACGTGCCGTCTTGTTGCACGTCTTAGATAGCGTCTTGCGGCTACTGCATCCCTACATGCCTTTCATCACTGAGGAAATTTGGAGCTACCTGCCCGATAAGAGCGCCGATCAGCCTTTGATCATGGCGCGTTGGTGCCAGTCCGACCTGCGCTACATAGACGACGAGGCTGAGGCGCAAATGGACGTGCTGCGCGACCTGATCGTCAAAGTGCGCAACGTGCGCGCTGAGTATAAAGTTGAGCCTGCCAAGCGCCTGCACGCCATCGCTGATGGCGGCGCTTTCATGCCAATTTTGGCGGCGCACGCCGAGATGTTCTCGCGTCTGTGTAACCTCGAGCGGCTTGAGCCGCTCAGCGGCGCGGCACCTGAGCAGGCAGCCGCTGTGGTTAGCGGCGAAGTGACGCTCTACTTGCCATTGGCAGGCCTGGTCGACCTGAGCGCCGAGCGCGAACGCTTGAGCAAAGAGCTTGCCAATCTGAGTGCACAGATCGAGAAGACCGAGAGAATGTTGGCGAACGAGCAATTCGTCAGCCGCGCAAAGCCTGAGGTTGTGGCGAAGGAACGCGCCAAACTGGCCGAGTTGCAGCAAGCGCGCGCCGCTATCGAAGAGCGTCTTGCTGCGCTAGGCTGATCGTCTCGTCAATCAGGCGCTGAGAAACTAGCGATGATCTGATGCATGTAATACAATGGCATGCATGGCTTGGTGTACAGAGATAGCGTGACTTATGACTAGTCTGATTGGGCAGAGCCTGGGGCAGTACCAGATCACAGCGCTGCTGGGCAGAGGCAGCATGGCGGCGGTCTATCGCGCACACCAAGCCTCGATGAACCGCGATGTAGCCGTCAAGGTCATCAAGCCCGAGCTGAGCGAATCGGAAGAATTCAAAGCGCGCTTCAACCGCGAAGCGCAAGTGATCGCTCGCCTGAGTCATCCGCACATCCTGAAGGTCTTCGATTACGGCCAGCAAGCTGATCTAGTCTACCTGGTGATGGAGCTGCTCAGTGGCGGCAGCCTTGCGGACTTGATACGCCAGAGCGGACGGCTTTCGCCAGAGCGGACGCTGCGCATCTTAGAGCAGATCGGCGCAGCACTAGATTATGCGCACTCAGAAGGCATCGTGCATCGCGATCTGAAGCCGCAGAATGTGCTGCTAGATACGCTCGGCAACGCCTTCCTGACCGATTTTGGCATCGCCAAGATCGTCGGCGGTCAAAGCATGACCATGAGCGGTCAGATGATGGGAACGCCCGCTTATATGTCGCCCGAGCAATGGCGCAGCGAGCCGCCCACGCCTGCTACAGATATCTACGCGCTCGGCATCATGCTCTATGAGATGTTGAGCGGCGAGACGCCGTTCAAAGCAGATACGCCGTTTGCCATGATGAACGCGCACATCTACAAGCCGCCGCCTATCATCCGAGAGCTGCGCAGTGACATGCCCTATGCCCTTGATGCCGTCTTGCAGAAAGCGCTGGCAAAAGCCCCTGAGCAGCGCTTCCAGAAAGCGAGCCAACTAGTAGACGCTTTCCGCGACGTCCTTCAAGGGCGCCCTGTGCCGCTTGTCTCAGCGACGCCGACCAGCCAAGCGCTGCCGCGTCAGCGTGGCGCACAGCCTGACGAGACGTTTGTAGCGCGCTCCAAAAGTGCTAGCGCCAACCGTTTGATCCTGATCGGCGGCACGCTGCTCCTCGTCCTATTCTTGGTAAGCCTCGTGCTGCTCTTGAGCGACAGCCCCGAGCAGCCTGCTGCGTTAGCGCAAGCCACTGAGACTGCCACACAAGCCGCGCTTTCTGCCACGCCGACCGATCTGCCCGCTGCGCCCACGCTCGGTATCATCTTCCAGACGCCTCTGCTGACGCCTCTCACGCAGGTTGCCCAAGCGCCGAGCGCAACCCTCACAGAGACGCCTACGCCGAGCAGCACCTT
>RFIM01000129.1 GCA_003695215.1 Chloroflexota bacterium | reverse complement strand
GTTGACCGTCTCGACCAGGACGCGGCGCAGGTAAAAATCGAACTGCGAGGGCGTCAACGACTTCAGGTCGTTAGTGCCGAACATGATCAGGGCGAAGGCAGGCTGCACATGGCGATACTCGCATGCCAAAGGCGATTCATCGAAGCCACATAAGGCAGGATCGCTCCAAGTGGCGTCTAGCACGGAAGCAGCGTTAAAGCCGCTAGCCGCCGCTAGGCTCGGATGAGTGAAGGCGTTGAAATTCTCGCGCAGCGGCGCGCTGAAGCGCGCGATCACATCCTGCAGCGCGCTGTATTCCGCTAACGTGTAGGCGCCTGTTCCAAATGGGACTAAAAAGTTTGGGCTTGCCGTCATGCAATCGCCAACTTTGGAGAAGGCCCTGTCGTTCAGAGCGCGCCGCTTGCCTTCAAGGTAGAGGCTGCGCAGGAAGGCGGCATTGGCGCTGAAGTCGGGCAGGATCGGCAAAGCGCGCAGGTCAATATCCGCTAAATCAGATTCGCTCACAAGCGCTTCGGTCGGTTCGGGCAGCGGCACAAAAGTGACCGCAGTCGGCGTTGGGTCGGCGGCGATGGAAGGCGTCGCGCTTAGCATCACGAGCGCCATGCTGCCCAGCAGGACGCCTAGCATCACAAGCAAGCTCAAGTACTTCACGATCAACACTCCTAGTGACCACTGACGCTATTGTAGCGCATCTATGTGGCAGGCAAAACACGCCCGTCCAGACTCAATACTTGTGAATCAGCGCTAAAAGCGCTAAGATTTAGCTACAGCGCTCACCGCTTGATTAGCGCACGCAGCTCAAAGGCTTTCCCAATGGCTCTCAGTTACTCAGATGCCCTGGATTATCTCTACAGCCTGATCAACTACGAAGTGCAACGGCCTGAGCGCTACGCGCCTGAAGTAGTGAGCCTCGAGCGCCCACGCGCGCTTTTAGCGGCGCTGGGCAATCCGCAAGAACGCTATCCGTGCCTGCACTTGACGGGCACCAAAGGCAAAGGTTCGGTCAGCGCCATGTGCGCCAGCGTCCTGAGCGCAGCAGGTTTGCGCGTCGGTCTGTATTCATCGCCACACCTGCAGGACTTTCGCGAACGCATCCGCCTGAACGACGCGCTGATCGCGCCTGAGCTGTTGGCAAGCCTTGTCGAGCGTGTGCAGCCGTATGTGGCACGCCTAGCAGGCCTAACATGGTTCGAGGTGGTCACGGCGATCGCCTTCATGGCATTCGCCGAAGTTTCAGTGGATGTGGCCGTGATCGAGGTCGGCTTGGGCGGTCGTTTGGATGCAACCAATATCCTGCGGGCGCCGCTGACGACGACGGTCACTAGCCTCAGCTACGATCATACGCATTTACTTGGCAACACGCTGCCTCAGATCGCTTTTGAGAAGGCGGGCATTTTCAAGCGCGGCGTGCCTGCTATCAGCGCGCCGCAGCCGCTTGAAGCGCTGGCTGTTTTAGAACGCATCGCTGCTGAGCGCAACGCGCCGCTGATTGTAGTCGGGCGCGATGTGCCTTTTGAAGTCGGCCAGGGCGATGAATTCGGTCAGACTTTCCGCCTGATGGAGGGCGCGTGGCGCGGCGAATATTGGACGCCACTGCTGGGCGCGCATCAAGCCCTGAACGGCGCTGTGGCGCTCGCCACACTCGAGCAAGCGCACAAGGCAGGGCTGCCAATAAGCCGACAGGCCATTCACAGCGGCTTAGCGCAAGTCAACTGGGCTGGGCGCCTGGAAGTGGTGCGGCGTGCGCCATACCTGCTGCTAGACTCTGCACATAACGCCGCCAGCGCCGAGCGTTTGCGCGATTCGCTCCAGAGTCTCTTCTTGAACAGCACTGAGCGCCGTCTGATCCTGATCTTTGGCGCCTTCAGCGATAAGGACGTGAGCGGGATGTTCCGCGCGCTCTTGCCACTCGCCGATCAGCTGATCCTGATGCAGCCGATCAGCCCGCGCGCCTTCAGCACCGATCAACTGGCTGAGTTAGCGCTCCAGGCAGGCTATACAGGCACTTTGCACAGCTGCCCTTCGGCGCAAGAGGCCCTGGCGCGCGCTGAGCAGCTGGCCGCGCCGAGCGACGTCATTTGTGCCACAGGATCGCTCTCAGTGGTCGGCGAATTACGCAGCGTATTGGGCCTGAAGCCTGGACGCGCCGCTTACCTGGATGAGCGCGCCGTTCAACTACGTCAAAATCGCCTTGTGTAGGCGGAAATTGAGGAACGAACCTTGATTCCAGTTCAACGTCCCGGCATGAACGATTTCTATCACGTTCAGGACGCTCAGCCTGACTCCGACGGCTTGATCGAAGTGCCGCTGATTCCCCTGCGGGACCTGATCTTGTATCCGAACATGGTCTCGCCATTGTTTGTCGGCCGCGATCGCTCGTTGGCGGCTATTTCGGCGGCGCAGAGCAAAGGGCAGACTATCATCGGCGTCGGCCAGCGCGATCCGAATCAGCCCGATCCGCGCCCTGAGGATTTGTTCGAATACGGCACAGAGATCGCGCTCGGGCGCTTACTGCGGATGCCCGACGGCACAACCAGTGTCTTGGCGCAAGGGCGCCGCCGCGTGCAGATCGTCTCCTATGTGCAGACCGAGCCATATTATCGGGTCAAGGCACGCCCGATTGACGAGACGGTCGAGCGCACCCACGAGGTCGAGGCGCTGATGCGCGCAGTGCTGACGCTCTTTGAGAAGTGCGTGCAGCTCAACCGCAACTTGCCCGACGAGGCCTACATCTATGCCATGAACATTGAAGAGCCGGGCTGGCTGGCTGATTTGGTAGTCTCAACGCTCGATCTGAGCCTTGAGGAGCGCCAAGCCATGCTGGAGAACGTCAATCCGATCGAGCGTTTGCAACGCGTTAGCGTGTTGCTCGGGCGCGAGCTGGACGTGCTGGAGATTGAAGAGCAGATCAACGCGCAAGTGCAGCAGGAAGTCGATCGCAATCAGCGCGAGGCCTACCTGCGCGAGCAGATGCGCGTCATCCAAAACGAGCTAGGCGAGGGCGATCCGTTCCAGCAGGAGCTGGAAGAGCTGCGCGAGCGCATCGAAGCGGCGCAAATGCCTGAAGAGGTCTATCTGAAGGCGAATAAGGAGCTGGAACGCCTAGCAGCCATGCCGCCAATGGCGCCGGAAGTCGGCATCATCCGCACCTACCTGGATTGGCTGATCGATCTGCCGTGGTGGCAGATGACAGAGGATAACCTTGACCTGGCACATGCCGAGCGCGTGCTGGAGGAAGACCACTTCGGTTTGCCAAAGGCGAAGGAACGCATTCTAGAGCATATCGCCGTGCGCAAGCTGGCGGCAGACAAGATGAAGAGTCCGATCATTTGTTTCGTCGGCCCGCCTGGCACAGGCAAGACGTCGCTCGGGCGCAGCATTGCCAAGGCGCTCGGGCGCCAATTTGTGCGCGTCAGCTTGGGCGGCGTGCGCGATGAGGCTGAGATTCGCGGGCATCGGCGCACTTACATCGGCGCTTTGCCCGGCCGCATCATCCAGACCATGCGCCGCGCAGGCACGATCAATCCCGTCTTCATGTTGGATGAGATCGACAAGCTCGGTCAGGATTTTCGTGGCGATCCAGCGGCGGCGCTCTTGGAAGTCCTCGATCCTGAGCAGAATCACGCCTTCAGCGACCATTACCTTGACGTGCCCTACGATCTCTCGAAAGTGCTGTTCATCACTACAGCCAATTGGCTCGATCCTTTGCCTTCCGCCTTGCTGGACCGCCTTGAGGTGATTGAGTTCAGCGGCTATACCGATCAGGAGAAGTTGGCTATCGCTCGGCACTTCCTGATTCCGCGCCAATTAGAGCAACACGGCTTGAAGGGCAAGGGCTTGCGCTTCGATGAAGCCGCGCTGCAGGCTATCATCCGCGAGTATACCTATGAGGCAGGCGTGCGCAATCTCGACCGCGAGATCGCCAACATCTGCCGCAAAATTGCGCGCCGTGTGGCCAGCCAACAGCCTTATAAGCGGCGCATCACAGCGCAGAGCCTGATCGAGTTCCTCGGCCCGCCTTCCTTCACCAACGCCAAAGTTGAGGAAGAAGACCAGGTCGGATTGGCGACAGGCGTGGCCTGGACAGAGAACGGTGGCGACGTCATGACGGTTGAAGTCACGCTGATGAACGGCAAGGGCAACCTGACCTTGACAGGTCAGATTGGCGAGGTGATGGAAGAATCGGTGCAGGCGGCGCTCAGCTACACGCGCAGCCGCGCTAAGGCGCTGGGCATCAAACCTGAGGTCTTCGAGAAGATAGACGTCCATCTGCATGTGCCTGAGACGGCTGTACCGAAGGACGGCCCGTCAGCAGGCGTCACTATGGCAGTCGCGCTGATCTCCGCTTTTACGGAACGCAAGGTGCGCGTGCGCACAGCTATGACGGGTGAGATCACGCTGCGCGGGCGCATTTTGCCTGTTGGCGGCGTGAAGGAGAAAGTTCTTGCGGCTTACCGTGCCGGCTTGCGCACTATCATCTTGCCTGAAGGCAACCGCAAGGACCTGATCGAAGTGCCGAAGAAAGTCCAGTCTGAGATGACCGTGCATTTCGTGACGCACATGGATCAGGTCATTGAACTAGCGCTGCTGCCCGATGAACCAAAAGCCAAGACGCCTAGCAAGCCGCGCGCTAAAGCATCCGATGCGACGAAGCCCAGGCGGACGCGCAAGACGCCCGCCAAACCCACGCTTGACCAACCGCCTGCTTCCTCAGCGGCTGAGTTCAGCTATAATCAGCCGCGCTAATCTCAGGGCGAAGGCGGAACAAACGCCGCCTTCGCTAGGCTCAACGCGAGTGATGCATGAAAATGCTCTTGTTTCGCCTATTTGCGGCACGCCGCTTGTTGTATGGCGCCGTGCTGATGCTCAGCCTGAGCGGCTGTAACTTGCTCGGCTTGAATAACACGCCCGAACCGACCGCCACGCCGACGCTCACGCCAAGCGCCACTGCCACTGCCACGCTCACGCCAACAGCGACGGCCACGCCGACTGTGACGCCCACGCCGAGCCCGACTTTCACGCCCAGCCTGACGCTAACACCGACTGTGACGCTCACGCCGAGCCCGACTTTCACGCCCAGCCTGACGCCTTTCCCGACCGTGCCGCCTGCGCCGCCTGTGCGCATCGCCGCGGATAGCTTCACGCGCCTTGAGATCGATCCACAAGTGATCGCCAACTTGCGGCAAGGTTGGCTGGCCTTCATCAATAGCGCTGCGCCGACCACTACCGCCTTGCCTGGCACGCCTGTCGCCGTCAGCGATCGCCAGACGCTCTACCTTGCTGCGCCTGATGGACGCCAGATTCTGCGCGTGCTGGAATTGCCCGCCTCAACAGGCACGCGCATTTACTGGTCGCCTGATGGCAACTACATCGCCTATTTCGTGGAAGGCAACGGCTTGTTCATGCTCAGCCTGCAGCTGGGCATCAGTTTGAGACTCTTCGCCATTCCCAGCTTGAGTCCGCGCGGTGTGCTGAGCGAGCCGACCTGGTCCCCGGATAGCACGCAGTTCACGCTTGCCCTGACCACAGCCTACGATGTGGACATTTTCAGCGTCGGCTTGGATGTTTTCGGCGTCGGCACAGGCAACCTGCTGACCAACATCTCGCAGAGCGGCGGCTACGATTTCTTCCCGCAGTGGTCACCTGATGGGCAGTATCTGGCTTTCGTCTCGGATCGCGCCATCTGCCCGACGTGGGAGCCGAATGCGCCTGGTTCGTGCTATACGCCCGATGCGCCCGTCCCAGATGGCGGACAGCTCTACCTTTGGGAACGCGCCACAGGTGAAGTGCGCCGCTTGGCTGAAGAATGGCTAGTGGCGCCGCCGCAATGGATCAGCGCGACCGAAATCGCCTTCATTGGTGGCAAACGCGGCGATCCGCTGGCAGGCACGACGCTCTACCGCATCAGCATCAACGGCGGCGCGCCACAAGCCGTCACACCATCTCAGGCGGATGAGCGTGTGCTGCGCATGGCCTGGTCGCCTGATGGCAAGCGCGTCATCTATCAGACTAGTGGCGCAGAGAACACCATCATCATGCGCAGCGCAGACGGCCAGGAGTTGGCGCGCCTGGATGCGCGCTTGAGCTTCCCGCGCTTCGCCTTCAGCGCCGCCTGGTCGCCGGATGGGCAGCGCTTGGCGCTTGGCGGCAGCAACGGTCAATGTCCATTCGGCGTGTTGGTCACTAACGCTCAGCTACAGTTCATCACACGCGCCGAGCGTCCGAATCCGGGCATGTGCGATCCGCGCTGGTCGGCTGATGGGCGCTTCATCGCCTACGAAGGCGTGCTAGCCAGCACAGGCACAGGCGACGGGCGCTTGGATGTTTACGTAGCCAACAGCGGCGGTGTTGGCGCGCGCAACTTGACCAGCCGTCTGGGCGGGCAAGTGCGCCTGCTCGGATGGCTTGGCGGAGAGTGATCCATGTGGATGTGGCTGACGCGGTTAGCGCAACAGGCATCTTGGCGCATGGCGCTGCGCCTTGCGCTGAAGAGCGGCGCGCTTTTTGTGATCGCCAATTTGCTCTTTGCGCTCTTCGAGCCACTGGCGTTGATCGGACGGCTCAGCCTGTATAACCGCTTGGTCAGCGGCAGGGCACGCCTGCCCTACGGCGAGAATCCTGCGCAATCCTACAACTTGAGCTTGTCGAACTTGGAAGCGCTCTTCGCGGCGCACGAGATCGACGGCGCGCCGAAGGCGGCTGATGAGTACCGCGCCTTGATCATCGGCGACTCGTCCGTCTGGGGCGTTTTGCTACAGCCGCACGAGACGCTCAGCGGCTATCTGAACGGCTTGCGTATCAGCCTGCCTGATGGGCGCCATCTGCGCGCTTTCAATCTCGGCTATCCTGTTCAATCTGCAGCAAAAGACCTGCTGTTGCTGGATTATGCAGTGCGCTATCAGCCTGACCTGATCGTTTGGCTGATCACGCCTGAGTCCTTTGCGCTAGACGTGCAAATGGCCACTCAGCTCGTGCGCGAAAATCCTGAGCGGATGCGCGCTTTGATCGAGCGTCATGGGCTGCGCAGCTTGCGCGCCGACGACTCGCGCTTCCTGGAGCCTGACTTTTTCGGGCGCACAATTATCGGCAGGCGCCGCCAATTGGCAGACTGGCTGCGGCTACAAGCCTATGGCATCTTGTGGCAGCTGAGCGGCGTGGATCAGGTCTATCCGCGCTTTTATGAGCCGCGCATGGAAGATTTCCCTGACGAGATGCCGCAAACATGGCATGGGAAAGCGCCGCCAAGCCTGACGGCGGACGATTTGGCGCTAGATGTGCTGCGCGCAGGCGCGCACATTGCTGAAGCAGCGGCCGCGCAGCTCTTGGTGATCAACGAGCCTGTTTTCATCAGCGTTGGGAAGAACAGCGCGGTGCGCTACAATTTCTTCTATCCACGCTGGGCGCTGGACGAAGCGCGCGCGCGTCTGCGCGAGGCGAGCGCCGAGGCGCCTTGGGCGTACCGCGATTTCTGGAACGCTATCCCTGCTAGCCAATTCACGGATAGTGCCGTACATCTGACGCCGCAGGGCTCGCGCCAACTTGCAGAGTTAGTGGCGCGTGCCATCATCGAGGTCTCAGGCGAGGCGAACGTGGCGCAATGAACAACGCCGTGCACAAGCGCCGCGCGTCACGCTCTTGCGCATTTCGCAAATTATGCTACAATTCAGAGCGAACACGGGGTATGGCGCAGTTGGTAGCGCGCTTGCATGGGGTGCAAGAGGTCCCCAGTTCGAGTCTGGGTACCCCGACCACGCTTGGCCGTCTCTCCTCATACATATCAGGGTTGGCACTGCAGCGCGCTCAGCTGCGGCGTCAGCGATACCTCACATCTACCTTGCCAAGGCCGCCGCAGATGCCTCAGGTCGCCTGCCTTGCGTACTCGCCTGGTCTTCTTAGCGCCATAAACGGATTGATCGGCTCAGCACTCAAGCCCGCTGCCTCGGCTACCTTTTTTGCCTCGCAATAGCGTGGATGCTGCCTGGTCCAGAGCGGATGCACCAGCAAGAGGACGCGATTGCGATTAGGGTTAGTGTAGCCGTACAGATCGCCGAATTGAGTTGGTTCAGCTGCGTAGCCGAAGCTGTGCAGCGTTTTGCCGACCGACTGGCTGACATTTGCCCACAGCTGTGGCTCAAAGTCGAGACTCCCGAACCCTGCTGCTAGGCGCGCCATGTCTAGCGCTAAGCGCCAATCGAGCAGCGCGTGATAGGGCATGTTGTTATACTCGCGCAAGCAGCGGTTACAGGATGTATCGCAGCTTTGAGCATGAGCCAGCCAGCGCTGTGTTAGATCGGCCGAATCTGCAGCTTGCTGGAGCAAGCGCTCAAAGACTTCAGGCTTCCCTAGGTAGCTGCTGTAGCCTGCACCGTTTTCGAGCTTATCCGCCAGGAAGGCCTCGGCCGTAGGCGCGTCATTGTGCCTGAAAGTACGAAAGCCTGCGCGCAGCTCCGTGATATCTATATCGAGGAATTGCGCCGCGACAATGCGTAGCCAGAAGGCAAATGAATACCAAGCGGCACGCCCGACTACGTTTTGTGGATCAGCAGCTGAGCCTTGAGGGAAGGCCTCGAGGCGCACGAACAGCGCATCGGTTTCGCTTTTGGCGAGCAGCGCAATCGGCTTGGCCTCCTGATGACTATGAGGCTGCAGCTTAGGCGTAGCTAGTTCTATCTCCGCGAGATAGACAGGCGTGCGTCTTAAACTGTAATGCACGAAGCTGGCAGATCGGAATTTAAAGCCGCCCTGACCTCTGTTGTCATTGATCGCGTAAATCGTCGTCGGCGATGCGTAGATAGAAGCCTTGGCGACCGCCTCGGCACGCTGCACGCGCTGATCGTAAGCGACAATAGGCCGCATGGCAAAAGATTGCCACTCAAAGCTGCCCTCAAAATCCTTCGGATCGCCATCAGTGAAGAAGCCCTGTGGTTCGCGTGCATCCATCACACGCAGCTCAGGTTTGTCGCACACAGGGCATGCTTTGCGTTGCCCGCTGGAGATTTCCTCTTTCTCTATGCCAAGCGCAAGGGCGCCACAACTCTCACATAAGCCAAGTAGTTTATTCGGATCGCCAAAAGCAGGCATGAAGCCTTCGCGCACTTGCACCTCTTGGCTATCGCTTGGCATGAGCCCGACGACGCCGCAAACAACATGCACTTGCTTATCCTTGACCACTTGCATG
>RFIM01000128.1 GCA_003695215.1 Chloroflexota bacterium | reverse complement strand
CCAGCGCTGGAACAGCACGAAGACGATCAGCACGGGCACGGTCGCTAGCGTGGCGAAGGCCATGACATCGCCCCATTGGCGCGGCGCCTGCCCAAAGAAGATGTTCATGGCCACGGGCAAGGTGGTGAAGTCAAAGCCACGCGTGGTCATCAAAGGCCACAAGAAGCTGCCCCAATGTGCCAGGAATTGCAGGATCGCCACGGTGGCGAAAACTGGCCGCGAGAGCGGCACGATGATACGGCGGTAGATCAAGAAGCCGCCCGCACCATCCACGCGCGCGGCTTCATCGAAGTCGCGCGGGATGCTCAGAAAGAACTGGTAGAACAAGAAAATTGAGAAGGCATCAGCGGCGAAGGGAAAAATCTGCACGTGATAGCTGTTCAGCCAGCTGATGCTGCCGTCGATCCACGGCAAGCCGTTCACTAGCAGCAGCAGCGGCACTGCCACAGACTCAAAGGGCACGATGATCAGCAGAATCACAACGGTGAGAATCAGATTGCGGTAAGGCAAGTTCAGCCGTGCTAAAGCGTAGGCTGCCATGCTGTTCACGAACAAGCCGATCAGCACGATGCTCGAAGTGACAAAAATGGAGTTAAAAAACAAGCGCGGCATCGGCAAGCGCTCGAAGACGCCGCCTGCACCATCCACGCATTTTGTATCAGGGCTTTGATAATCAGGGCAGGAGTAGTTTTCAAGCGTGGCTTCGCGCGGGATGAAGGCGTAGATCGTGCGCATATCCGAAGCTACGAGCCGCTCGGGTTTGAAAGAAGAGACGATCATGATCACTACTGGAAAGATGAAGAAGCCAACCAGAAAGAGCATGAAGCCATAGTCGAGCGTTAGAAAAACTGCCCGCCGCAGCCGATGCAAGCGTGCACGCCTGTGTGCGGCGCGGCGTTCTTCAAGGCTGATAGGTTGTGAGAAGCCTGACATCGCTAATTCTCCTGATTAGTGAGCACGCGCCGCTGAAGGATCGAGATCGCTAGCACAATGAGCACGAAAATGACCGAAATCGCTGAGGCATAGCCGACGCGCTGCTGTCGATAACCTTGATTGACCAGGTGCAAAATCGTAGTGACTGTGCTATCGAATGGGCCGCCTGTGCCGAAGGTCATCACGTCTACCTGTACAAAGAGCTTGAAGGCGAGGATTGTAGTGCTGATGACCACAAAGATGGTTGTGTTGCGCAGGCTGGGCAAAGTGACGTTGACGAATTGCTGCCAGCGCCCTGCGCCATCAATCTGAGCGGCTTCGTAAAGCTCTTGCGGAATTTCCTGCAAGCCTGCCAGGAAGATCACCATCTGGAAGCCGACGCCTTGCCAGATCGAGAGGATGATGATGGCGAATAGCGCAGAGTGCGGATCCTCAAGCCAGCGGTACGGCCCAAGCCCGATCAAGCCGAGCAGGCTGTTGATCAAACCGAAGTCCGGGTTGTACATGAAGAACCACAGCACTGAGACAATCGCCATTGTGGTGACGACCGGACTGAAATAGACTGTGCGAAAGAAATTCATGGCGGGCAATTTTTGGTTGACGAGCATTGCCAGCATTAGGGCGAAAGAGGTCTGCAGTGGCACTACGATCAAGGCGAAGGTAAAAGTGTTGAACAAGGCACGCCAAAACGTTGCGTCGCCAGCAGCTATCAGATAGCGCGTGCCGAAAAAATCCAGCTGAGCCAGCTCGCGGAAGAAGCGCGTCTCAGGGTTAGCGCGTAGCACTTCGCGTACAGTCGGGTAGACTAGGTTGCCGTTGGAGTCACGCAGCGGCTGATTAGTGGCAGGGTCAAGGCGGGGCTCAAGCGGGATGAAGCGCAGGTCTAGCAGTTCGCGATAGTTTGCCAATCCGATGATCTCAGTTGGGTTGGGTGAGATCAAGCGTTGGTTGGTTAGGCTGAGGCCGAAGGCCATGAAGAATGGGATTAACAGGAACACCAGGAGCAGAATTGCCGCCGGCGCGAGCATCAAAAGCGCCAGCCGACGCTCGGCTGCATAAAGAGACGGCTTGCGGCGTACAGACGCGGTAGCAGCCATAAGGCACCTCGGAAAATGCGGGAAAACCTGCTATATTGGGCAGCTGCCTTTCTCAGCGAGCCTTGCTATGCCCAGAGAAAGGCAGCCTGATGCTGTGCGCGCTCACTGGGGACGCCGCTGGCAGAAACGGCGTTCGCTCAGTGAGCGCGCCTGCTCAAGCGCGCTTAACGCGGCGCGTAACCGTTGTTCTCAGCGATGTCTTTGTCAATGGTATCAGCCGCTTTGTCAAGCGCGGCCTGCACGTCGCCGCCTTTGGCGATCTCATCCACGGCTTGCGCGAATGCCCGCGTGATGACTGGGTAGGCGGGCGTCTGCGGGCGCGGCACAGCCACACCTTGCGTCAGCTGTTGGTAGTAGATGTGTAACGGGCCGCCTTCGGCATAGCGCGGGTCGGCTTCAAGGACGCTCTTCAGAGCTGGTACAGCGCCGCTGGCCTCAGCAAAAGCCTTGACGTTCTCAGGCTTCAGCAGGAACTTCAGCAAGTCCCAGGCGCCGTCTTTCACGTTGCAGGTTGAGGTGATGCCCCAGTTCCAGGAGCCCATGCCCGTCACAGCGCGTTCGCCGAACTTGGGCATTGGGATCAGCACCAAATCTTCGCCCAAGGCCGCCGAGTACTCAGGGTAGACCCAGTGACCGACGTAGCTGAGCGCTGCTTTGCCATCTTTGAAGACGTTGTCGTCCTTTGGCGTGGCGCTAGTCAGGCCATTTTTGAAGAGGCTCTGGAACCACGTCATGGCAGCCACAGCGGCCTCGCCGTTGATCACGCCATCTGCCGATTGGAAGGTGCTGCGATCAATGAGATCGCCACCAAAGCTCTGCAGGATCGGGCTGAAGCCATAAGTGAACCACTCGCCGGCGCCGTAGTTCATCTTTAGATCGAGTGGGTAGCCATCAGGCGGCACAACAGCGCGCAATGCCTCTAGCGCCGCGTTGAACTCCTCCAGGGTCCAAGCCTCCTCAATGCTAGTTGGAATGCGCACGCCGGCCGCTTCCAGCATCTTACGATTGCCCCAGATCGCCAGGCCGCTATCGAAGGTGCCGATGCTCCAGAGCTTGCCTTGGTAGGTGCCTTGCTGAATGATGGAAGGGATCAAATCGGCAGCCAGCTCGGGCTCTTGCGCTAGGTAGTCATCGAGCGGGATCAGGTAGCCCGCCCAAGCGTAGTTGTAGACGTTCGGGCCGTCGAAGTCGAGCAAGCACGGCAAAGCGTTGGCCACAGCTGCTGCGTTGACCTGATCATTGTACGAGCCTTCAGGCAGCTGCGTGGCCTCTGCGCGATAGACCGACTGGGAAGCGTTGTAGCTCTCCAAGATAGCGGTCAGCGCGTCGCGCTCGGCGCCCTGCCCAGAGTGGAACCAGACCGTCACGACGGTAGGCGATTGTGCCAAAGCGCCGTTTACGCCAAACAGGCTGATCAAGAGCGCTAAGGCGCTGAAGAGCACCAAAACTTTGCGATTCATGGCATCCTCCAAAAGTTTGACAAAATGAGCGAACTAAACCAACTTGAGAGACAGACGAGATGCTGATATTCTGTTTGCACATCACCTCCTTTTGGCTCAGAATGTCAGCGCTGCGAAGTGCGACTGACTGAAGTATGCTGCAGCGTTTTCCACGTAGAAGCCCGTCTTGCCATATGGCATATGTGCCCAGGAGAACGCGATCAGCAGCACTTCGTCAAGGTATACATCCAGGTAGTGCGTACGGACTAGCACGCGTAGCCTGTAGTCTGTGTTGCTCAGGTCAGCGCGCCGCGCCTGAATTGGCGGAAAGCGCCGCAGCGCACCGAACTCTGCGCCGCACAAGCCTACCTCAAGCTGAGAGGCAGCGCGATTAAGGGCGATGCACAGCCCTTGCTCAGCAGCACAGCCATAGCCGATCACTAAGCCTGCAATGCCGCTCTCGCAGGCGAAGTGTATCTGCGTCTCGATCAAAACGGCCTCAGTGCCGTAAGGTAGGTAGAGGCTCGGTGCACTGGCCTGGCCACAAAGCTCACCATTATGGGCGTGCCATGTGCCGCCAAGCGTGTAAAGCTCGCCTGGCTCGAGCGCTCGAGTGAACTGATCCACGTCACGACGTGCCAACACGCGTAGCGCGCCTTCAGGCGTGGCAGCTAGCTGCTTCACGGCACCGAAAGAAGCAAGATCGTTGGGATGCTGACGGCGCACCATGTGATGGTAGAACAAGCGGCTGCCGTCGCTTGGGTGCGCTACACTGCGCCCGACGTAACTATCCAGACGCGACTCGCGGCTAGCGACCACGATAGGCTCAGCAGGGCGGCGCCAGCCTTCCAGCAAATGATCTGAGACCAGGTAAAACGTGCCATTGACACAGTTCGGATCGGCAGTCTGGTAGTAGGAATCAAACCAGTATGCCGTCGAGAACATCAAGTAGTAGCGCCCGTTCAGCCTGAAGACATCTGGCACTTCCATGCACACGTATTCATCGGAGATAAAAGCAGGCGGCAGAGTTTCCCAAGTCAACAAATCACTTGAGCGGCACACAGCAATACAAGCGCCGCCGCTATGGCTAGCGTTCGGCACACGCGCGCAGATGAAAGCATAGTACTGGGCTGAGTCGGCGTCGTAGATCACACAAGGATCGCGCCAAGCCACTTCATGGTTCGGCGAGCGGCGTGGATCGGTCTCGTAGAATGGCGCGCAGGCTTGCATAACAGGCTGCGGATGCTTATGCCAATGGTACAGATCGTCCGAGATGGCAACGCCAATGCGCTGCACCTGGTCTACCATCGCGCCATAGAACATGTAATAGCGCCCATCATGATGAGGCACGATCATGCCTGTCATCAGCCAGCCGCTATCCCAGGTGCCGCTGGCTTCGGCGTGCAAGGCGTCGCGCACGGACGTCCAATGCACCAGGTCGGGCGAGATCGCGTGGCCAATGGTCTTAGCAAACCTATCGCGCAGGTCGCGCTTGAGATAGAACAAATGATAGCCGTCCTCGGCAGGAAGCAGCCATGTATCCCATAAACCGTGCAGTGGGCTTTCAGGCGCGTACAACATCGCTACTCCTGCGCTGGGCGGTCGGTTGTGGAACGGACAATCAGCTCAGGCGGCGGCAACTGGATCGCTTGCCAGTCGGCATCGCCTGCTAAAAGCTTCAAGAGCATTTCGATGGCGAGCGCGCCACTTTGCTGCATGTGCTGGCGGATAGTCGTCAAACCGACATAATGCGCGACTTCCAAATCGTCAAAGCCAATCACTGAAAGCCCTTGCGGCACAGGGATATGCAAGTCACGGGCTGTTGCCAAAACGCCTAGCGCCTGCATATCGGACATGGCGAAGATGGCTGTTGGCGGCTCGGGCAGGCGCAACAGCTCAGCGCTCAGTTGGCGCGCAACCTCTTGGCCGTGCTCGCCAAAGCGCACATACTCAGGGCGTAACGGAATGCCTGCCGCTCGCAGGGCTTCACAATAGCCGCGGTAACGTTCTTCGCTGGTCGGGAAGCCGTAACGGTCAGGGAAAGCGTCGCCAATGTAGGCGATGCGCTTATGCCCAAGCCCAATCAAATGCTGCACAGCCAGCTGCGCGCCGTAGGCATTCTGGGGCGCAAGGCACGGCATCTGGTCAGTGGGGCGGTCGTAAATGCCAACGAGAGTGATGCCGACCTCGCGCAGACGTGCGCGCTGTGCCTCGCTCAGGTTGACCGTCATCACCAGGAGCGCTGTGATCAAGCGTTGGTCCAGAATTAGGTCGACTTGCGTCTCAATTTGTTCTGGGCTGCCAACATGATAGAGCAGCAGTATATCATCAGGTGCAAGTCTGCTCAGCGCCGCTTGCACACCGCGTAAGCGCTCCACGAATGGCTGATAGGCGAAGAAGGGCAAAAGGACACCAAAAGTGCGGTGGCGTGCACGGCGTGAAAGGGTGCGTGCTGCGCTGTTGGGCTGATAATTCAGCTGGCGTATGGCCTTCAACACGCGCTCGCGCGTTTGCGGGCTGACATTGGCACTGCCATTCAACACACGAGAGACTGTGCCAATGCCAACACCTGCTTGCCTGGCCACATCGCGAATAGTCACCGAAGGCATAAAAACTTTTTCCAAATAGGCTTTAGGCTAATATTCGGCTTGGAAGCGTTTCCAAAGCCTTTTCGAGTAGAGTAACCCGCTTGGCCTGAAAAGTCAAGAAGGTATTAGCCAAAAGGCAGGTCTAAAATGGCAGTGAAATCCATGAGCGCGCACTGAGCGTGACGCCGATCGCATAAGATGCCAAACAGCCTGTGAGGCACTATTGCAAAGATAGGCTCTTTCTTGAGTTCTGCCGAGCTTTTAGGGCTGTTGATGGCCGATCGCATTCAGCGTTTAGCGCAGGTATATCAAAAGTCCTCGCTGGCCTCGCAGAATTCATCTGCCCATGCATGATGAGGACGCCCAGCTCAAGATGTTTTCTGTTGCCTCTGCGCGCTAGAATCTATGTTAAAATGCCCTGGTATGGAAACAGGAGAAAGACCTCTGGAAACACTTGAAATTGCCCGTCTGATTGTTGAATT
>RFIM01000127.1 GCA_003695215.1 Chloroflexota bacterium | reverse complement strand
GATGCAATATCTCCTTCAGGTGAAATCAGGCGAAAGACTCTTGCGGCTGCACAATCTGCTTGCCGCGTCCCATTGCCACTATGCCTGTCCGCACTAACTCGATGATGCCGTGCGGGCGCAGCGCCTCGATGAACTGCTCGACGCGCTCTTCCTCATCGCTCAAATCGAGGATCATCATCTCATCGCTATGGTCAACGATGCGCGCGCCGAATTGGCTAGCGATCACAGCTGCCTGCGCCGAAGCGCGCACTTTCACCAAGGCCAAATCGCGGCTGACAAAGGGCTGATGCGTCACTTCGCAAACCTGGATCACGTTGACCAGCTTGTACAGATTCTTCTGGACTTGATCCACGCGCGTGACGCTGCTATCCAGCACAATGGTCATGCGCGAGATATTCGGGTCTTCGGTACGGCCGACAGTCAGGCTATCGATATTGAAATTCCGACGGCGGAATAAGCTAGCGACGCGGTTCAGCACGCCGGGTTCGTTCTCCACAAGGGCAACCAGTGTGTGTTTCATGCGCAATCCAATCCTTTGAAGGCTTCGGTTAGCGAAAAGTTGAGCTCAGAGAAGGCACGCCAAGGCTTGCCTTGGCTTTGGCGTTGCGAGCAGGCAGATGATACAGCTGCCTGCTCTAGCTGCCGCTAGTGATTCTCCGACCAATCCGGCAGGTTGCGTTGCGGCACTGGGCGCCGAATCATCTTGTCCAGGTCGGCGCCGGCTGGCACCATTGGATAGACGATATCTTCCTTCTCGACCTGGAATTCGACCACTGTTGGGCCTTTGATGCTGTGCGCCCAAGCAACAGCCTCCGGAATCTCGGCGCGCGTGCGCACGCGGCGCGCCGCAATGCCGTAGGCCTCTGCCAATTTCACGAAGTCAGGATTGTGCATAGGTGTGGCATTGTAGCGCTCGCCGTGGAAGAACTCCTGCCATTGGCGCACCATGCCCAGATAGGCGTTATTGATGATCGCCACATTGACGTCCACATTCTCTTGCGCGGCTGTCGCCAGCTCGCACAGGGTCATCTGGAAACCGCCATCGCCTACGATCGCCCAGACTGTCTCGTGCGGCGCGCCCATCTTCACGCCGATAGCCGCTGGGAAGCCAAAGCCCATCGTCCCGAGCCCGCCGCTGGTGATCAAAGTGCGCGGCCGCTGATTCAAGTAGTACTGCGCCGTCCACATCTGGTGCTGGCCGACGTCCGTGACCACGACTGCCTCGCCGTTAGTGGCTGCCCACAGGTCGCGAATGGCGTGCGCAGCATAGAGCTTGTCGCTCGGCGCGACATAGTGGATGATATCGCGCTCGTCGGTCTCTTCTTGCCAATCGCGAATTTGGTTGAGCCAAGCGGCGTGGCTGAGGCTTGGCACGTGCGGCAAGAGCTGATCCAGCACTGTGCGCAGATCGCCCGCGATGCCGACGTCGACTTTGACGTTCTTGTTCAGCTCGCTAGCGTCAATGTCAATGTGAATCTTGCGCGAATTGGGCGAGTAGGTGCGCAAATTGCCTGTCACGCGGTCGTCGAAGCGCATGCCGAAGGCGAGCAGCAAATCAGCGCTCTGGATAGCTTGGTTCACAGCGGCTGCGCCATGCATGCCCATCATGCCAAGGCATAGCGGATGGCCTTCAGGCATGGCGCCCTTGCCCAGCAGGGTCAGTGCCACAGGGATTTGTGCGCGTTCAGCCAGCTCCAGCAGTTGGCGCTCAGCGCCGCTCATCATCACGCCGTGCCCTGCCAAGATCAGCGGGCGCTCGGCGCTTTTGATCAACGCCAAGGCGCGCTCGATCTGATCGGGCGTGGCTGCCGAAGGCGGCACGTAGCCGCGCAGCCGAATCGGCTCAGTCGGGTAGACGAAATCCATTTTCTGGTTCTGCGCATCTTTAGTGATGTCCACCAGCACTGGGCCAGGGCGGCCTGTGCGCGCAATGTGGAAGGCTTTGCGCAAGGCGGGCGCGATTTGGCTGACGTGCGTGACCAGGAAGTTGTGCTTGGTGATCGGCAAAGTGATGCCTGTGATATCCGTCTCCTGGAAGGCATCCGAGCCAAGCACAGTGCTTGGCACTTGCCCAGTGATGCACACTAGCGGCACTGAGTCCATCATGGCAGTGGCAATGCCCGTGACCATGTTCGTGGCGCCTGGGCCGCTGGTCGCCATAGCTACGCCGACCTTGCCAGTGATGCGCGCGTAGCCATCGGCCATGTGCGTGGCGCCTTGCTCATGGCGCACCAGCACATGGCGCACCCGATCTTGATACTTGGTCAGCGCATCGTAGGTCGGCAGGATGGCGCCGCCCGGATAGCCATAGACGATCTCAACACCTTCGCGCAGCAGGCATTCCCAGATGATTTCTGCGCCTGTTAATTCCATAGCTTGTTCCGCCTTTGCTTCGATTTTCCCCACCTGATAAAAAGAGCGCGCTTTCAGCCCTGGAAGATAGCAGAAAGCGCCTCATGCGTCGGTCGTTCTTCTTCAGCGGCGTCATAAGACGCGCTGAAAGCCGCTTCAGAGGCGCGGTCAGCTGTCTCGTCTTGGAACAGTTCGGTCCAAGGGCTAGTATGGCTGTGCATCTCCAACAGGGCTTCATCGCGTAGCGTGTCAGGGTACAACATGGCTTTTGACTCCTCTCAGATTGGATGTGAAAACTTGGCACAAAAAAACCGCCCGTCGGTCGGGCGGCTTTTTGCTCATCTCAGCGCATGTTCAGAGCGATTGCCTCTGTGCGCACCAAGCGGCCCAACCGTTGCGCTCGCAGCGAATAATCGCTACGAGGTTGGTAAGGATGCTAAGGCTAATCAAGGTGCGCAGCTGGGCGGTCATCATCGGACTGTTTTGTGCTTCTCTGAACAATTTGAGCCAAGGATAGACTTGCTTTGCGAATGGCGCAACAAGCAATCTGCACAAACAAAGGCGCTAATTTTAGGGCAAGTTGCCTAAACTGCCTGTGGCATTGCCCGCCAATGGAACATCTTGTATAGTGAAAGCGAAGTTTTCGAAGCATTTCCAAAGCCTTTGGAGAAGGTTGCGCAATGACCGAATCAACCTCACCTGCTGAAGCGCTCAGTCCGCGCTCTCAGCAGAAAGGCGATCCGCGCCGCTGGTGGCCTGCCTGGGCGAAGCAACTGCCGTACTTCAAGTTGCCGCCCGCTGATCTGAACTTCTCTCTAGTGCCTAAGGATGAAGCGCTTGAGCTGCTGCGCCCTGATCCGAACAAGGCGACCGATAGCACAGCCTCAGCCTATCCGCCTTTCCAAGCCACAGAGGAGACGTTACGCGCCATTGAGAGCGATCTCGATCTGCTCGAGCGTGAAGTCCTGCAGTTCTTCCGCGAACGCGATCTCGAGGCGAAATTGCAGCAGAACCGCTACCGCCTGTATCAGATCGGCTTCATCACGCTTTCGGCTTTGGCCACAGCTATTGGCTCGCTCTTAGCGCTCGCGCTCACACAACAGCCGCCGATTTGGGTGCCGCTTCTGAGCTTTGCTGAGACGGTCGTGGCGCTGCTGGCGACCTTTCTAGCACAGATCAGCGGCCGCGAATCGCCTTTCTTGCTATGGATTGAGAATCGGCGTGCAGCGGAAGGCTTGCGCCGCGAGTATTTCCGCTATTTGATGCGCTTACCGCCCTATGACAACGAAGCTATGAAGCCTTATGAGCGCCGCTTGCTCTTGGCAGAACGCGCCGCGCTGATCAATCGCGGCACCTCACCTGATGATCGCGCCTCAACTGCGCTCAGCGGCGCCCTGACCGCTGAAGGCATGCCACATCGTACCGAAGGAGCCTCAAAAGATGGATGAGCTGGATCGCAACCGCATGGAAGCGCTTTATCGCATTTTTGACAGATTCGGATTGGCGGATATGCGCGCCTATTACAAGACGACCATTCAGAAGCATCGGCGCGCTGCCGCACAGGTCAATTTGCTCCGCGCTTCTGCCTCGTTTTTAGCAGGTTTCTCTGCTGCGCTGGTCGGCTTGATCGTCCAGTCGGTCTATGTGGGCAACAGCACCTGCCTGGAGCCAGTTGCGCCCGATCAGCTTGGCGCTTGTCAGTTCATCAACGGCGTGATTTTGGTGCTGATGGTCTTGGCAGTCGTCTCGCCTGCCATTGGCGGCGCTTTCTCGACGCTCGCCGATCTCTACCAGTGGGATCGGCAAGTCTCGCTCTATAAGGAAGCGTTGGAGAATCTCGCCATTGCCGATGCACGCTCGCCCGATCCTGAGATGGATGATGCGACCTATCGCGCTGCGCTCAAGGCTTATGCGCTTGGCTCACTGACAGTGCTCTACGACGAGTCTGCGCAATGGGGACAGATGATCCGAACGCCTGTGCAGATCGAGGAATTCATTCGCCGCTCGCAGGAACGCGCTCAGAGTGTGCAGCTGCCGACCTTCAAAGCGCCTAACCAACCTCAACCGCGCCCAACAGGCGATGAAGGGGCGATCAGCTGAGCTGGAGATTAGCCTCAGCCGAACGCTGAGGTCAATCGTTCAGTTCACGGGAATGGCGTCATAGAGCGCTTTGAGCAGAGCAGTGATCTGATCGACTGAAACAGGCTCGCTTACAACGGTAGCGAATTCAGATGGGCGATAGATGATCAGCACCATGTTGGCACGGATCGCCATTGCCATCACATAGTTTTGTGGTGCAGTGACGATGCCTGCCTCGCCAACAGGCACGCGCTGGTAGCCGTTGATGGCCGCTAGGTCGATACTGTAGCGCTGAAATGCCTCCTCGGGCGAGTTGGTGAGCCACAACACAGCCAAGTACTGCGTGCCGTCGGGCAGTGTGTAGAGCAATGTTGAGCCATGCTTGTTGGTCGTGCTAGCTTCTGGAATCAGGCGGAACGGTCCAACAAGACGCGGCGCACGCTCATTAAACGAGGCAGAGTTCTCCTCTTGCGGCGCGACGGTCGGCAAAACAGCCACACGCACGGGTGTGTTGTTTAAAATCAGCACGTCAGGCGGTGTTGTTGGCGGCAAAGTGCCAAAAGGCGTGGCTGTTGGCGGCTCAATGGGTGTGTTGGTGGCACCAGGCAAACTCAGTGTTGGCTGGCCGGGCGCGCGTGTCAAAATGGCGCTGAAGCCTGCGCTGATCGGAGTGCGCGTCGGGAATGGCGTGATAGTTGGGCGTAACTCACGCGGCGGCAAGGTTGGCTGTGGTGTCACAGTGATTTGAAACATGCCGCCTTGCGGCGTGAAGTTGGCTGTGGCGCGCATTTCTGGCGGCAAAGTGACGATCACGAATGTTGCAGTTGGCGGCAGGCGCGTGGGCGTCGGCTGTGCGGTCAAAGTTTGCAAAAAGGCAGCTGCTATCGGAGAACCAGTGCTAGTGGGGAACTGCGTGCGGAAAGGCGCGCTCAACAACGAGATCAGGTGGCTTTCAAGCTCGGAGTCGAGAATTGGCGTGTTATTAGGTCGAAATAGGACGCGGATATTAGCAGCTGTGAACGTCCGCCATTCTTTGTAAGTTGGATCGCCTTTGAGCGACAGGGCATTGCGCCCAAGCTCTGCTTCAGGATCGTAGCTCAGCACAATATATGCGCCGACCTGATCGCCGCGCACTACCAGAAATTGGAAGCCTTGCGTGGCGGAGAAAATTGTGCTAGGCACGTTGAGCGAGCGCAAATCGCTGATCGGCATGCCTACGCGCCGCAAGTACTCGATCACATCCTCTGCTCTGAACTTGATCGCGTCGTAGCTGAGTGTCGGCTGTACAGGCGCACTAGGATTACTTGTGAAGATCACAATGAGCGAGCCGATCAGCACTACAGCCATCAGCGTGCCAACAATGAAAAACGGCTGCAGCTTGCGGCGCGGCTCAGGCACACTAGACCTGATCGGCGGCGGTAGCGGCCCAGTGCCTGAGCTGCGCATGGGCGGTGCTGATCGCGCTGATGGCGCAGGCGGCTCGCTAGTGCTACGTCCAGGCGGCGCAGGTGGCTTTGGCGCGCTTGGCTGTTGCGATGTACGGCGCTTCTGAATTTCCTTGCGCAGAGACCATTCGTCTTTTTCGTTCATCAGTTCACCGTCAGTCGATCAAGGCGGGAAAGGATCAGTGAAAACACGTATGCGCATAGGCGCAGTGGCAATTGCGCCGTTCGGCGCCTGGATAGCGATGCCTGTTGGGCAATTCCCAGGCTCCACGGGCACACCTGTCTCAAGGCGCTCTAGTTTGAAGCGTCCTGGGCCGTTCGGCTCCAGCAGAAGCGCTTGCCCTGCGCGATTGACACCGTCGCCGAAGTTGGTGCGCAAAATCAGCGTTGAAGGATCGGCATTCGAGTTGCCTTCAATGAAATATCCTAACAAATCTCGGTAGATATCCACTTGGCACTCAGCACGTGTGATCTCAACGGTGATATCGCCAACAGCGCTGCTCGTCGTGCCACCAATTGAGCCGACCAATACGCCCAGTGTGCGTTGAACAGCTAGACCGAGCGAGAACAGTGCTGCAATACTCACAATGCCGACTAGCACTAGCGCTAGGGCGTATTCTGCCAAGCCTTGCCCGCGCGCTGAGCGGCGCCTGATGCACTTTTGTTGACATTGCATAGCTCATCCTGTCTGGTGAATCTGACCTGCTATACCTTGCATTATAACGTCTTTAATATAGCTAGTCAATCATCGGGCTGTGATCCATCACGACATATGGTGCACTTTGCTCTGGCAGGGCGCGCTTTTCGCCTGTGAGCATCGGACGCGCTAGCCAGGCCACCGCAGCGCCGACCAGCACGCCAAACCATAGCTGCACAAAGCGCGCCAAAAGCGTGACAAAGCCTGCCATCGGCAAGCTCAAGCCGACTAAATGCTGCAATGTGCCTGTGATCGTCAGGTCTGAGGCGCCGATGCTGCCAGGCATGCCGCTCAGCGCACCCGCCACCACCGAGAGGCTGATCACCAGCAGCGCTTGGAAGAAGGTCTCAGGCGTGGCAGGCAAGCCAATGCCGATCAAGATCAGGTAGATGCCCAGGCCGTCGAGCGTATTAGCAAGCGTGCCGAGCACGACTGCAACGATCAAGTTCGGCAGCTGTACGATTTGATAGCTGCTCTCATAGAAGACTCTGAAGCTGCGTGCGAAGCGCCCGATGAGCGGCAAGTAACTCAGCCTGCGCAGCAGCGCCATGCACAACGGCCGATTCTGCAGGATCGCAATGCCCAGCAGCAGCGCGCCAAGCGCCGCGAACACAACTGACCAGTACTCGTGAGCAGCTAGGTTCAAAATAGCCCAGGCGATCAGCAGCAGGACAGCCATACCATCTGAAAGGCGCTCAGAAGCGACTACAGGCAAGGTCTGTGCGATGGGCGCGCCTGTGAGACGTTGCAGCAGCACACTCTTGAGCGCCTCTGCCACTTTGCCTGGGCTGATCGCCAAGGGAAAGCCTGTCAGGAAGACGACCGCGCTGGCGCCAGGCGAGAGATCGCGCACGCCGACCACGTGTAGGTAAAAGTGCCACTTCAGAAAGCGCAGCAGCCAATTCGTCATGCGCAGCGCTAAGACGGGCGCCATCAGCCACCAAGCGAAGGCTGTGGCATACGCTAACAAGGCCGAGAGATCGCTCAGCAGCGCCACGCTCACAAAGGCAAGGAAGCCTAGCCCAAGGCCGATCAACAAAAGCTGCAGCAGGTTGTGCTTCAAGGGCTATTCACCTCAGCTGATCCAGTCTCGGTTGGCGGAGTCCCAGTGGCGATGCAGGTAAGCGCGCTTGCACTCGATGCAAATGCGCGCGCTCGCCAGCTGGCGCGAGCTGCGCCAGCGCCAGCGCACCACGCCGCTGTGATGCCGACAAAATGGACGATAGCAGATCGGGCAGTAGTCGCCTTCGGCGAGACCGCTCGTGCCAAAGCGCGCTTTTTCTTCCGGACGACTCTCGCAGATGTGGCAATATGGGACGGGCATTCTAAGCTCAGGCTGTGTTTGTTTCTCAAGCGGTGAAGTTGCCATAGGCCATTATAAATCATGACCGAGCCTAAAGCGTAGCGGCAACGCATTTTCAGCAGGGCACAAATGCGCTATGATCGCTTGCGATTGCTCGATAATCGGAGCTGCGAAGTGACTGAAAATGCACAGGCGAGCGCAGAAGCCGAATCGATTCCGACCGTTGTGCCCGAGCGCCACCTGACGCCTGAATTCGCTGACGAATCGCACGGCGTCGCTTTCATTGATGATGACGCGCCGCCTAGGCCTGTTCGCCCAAAGCGTCACAAGCCGCAGCACGGCGATCTGCCATTGCCCAAGCCACAAGTCAGGCAGACTTTCCCGCTGCTGACTTTGGTCAGCGCCCTGCGCGCCATTAGCCTGACGTTTGCCGCAGCGGTCATGGCGGCGACGATCTTCATGTGGTGGACGTCCCCGGACTTCTTACCGACGCAGGCACGCCGCGATCTGGCGCCTGTGCAAGCGACTGCGCGCCTT
>RFIM01000126.1 GCA_003695215.1 Chloroflexota bacterium | reverse complement strand
GGCAGGCGCTCGAGCAGCTGCGCCAGGTAGCGCGCTAGCGCCTCCTTGCCTGCCACGCTCAGATGCACGCCATCGCCCAGCAGCAAGCCATTCGGCTCTTGCTCATAGAAGCTCCTCAGCCAATCGCGCGCCTCAGCCCGAATCGGGCTGACCAAGCTGCGCTCAAAGGCCTCGCGCGTGGTCAAGCCGATCACGTGCGCGATGCCCATGCCCTCAAAGGCAGGGCTGATCGGCGCGCAAGTCACCAGAGGCAAGCCGCTCAGCGCGCCTTCTGTGCAGGCCTCTCGAATGGCCGCATTGAAAATCTGCACGTTGTCTATAGTGAAGCCATAAGCCCAAGTGCGCGCCGCAAAAGGACTGGTCGCACCTTGATAGTAATCCAGCACTACGATATATCCGTATGGATTAGCGACGCGAATGGCGTTGATCAGCGTGGCAAGCGCGCCGATGTGCCGCCGAGCCGCTTGCCGAATGGGCACCTCAGGCGAGATATCGTTCAGCCACGGCATGATTAGTGTATAGCGGCAGTTATCCGCCAAAAGCTGAGCAAACTGCTGAGTGCGGAAGTAGGAAGGATGGTTGGCAGAGCTGATGCCTGTGTGCGAGGCGCCGCGATCTAGCGCGGTCAGGTCGCTGCGCCCGATCTCGGCCAAGCGGCGATTCAAGTAAACATTGAGCGGATCGGTCAGGGCGACGATATAGCCATGGCGCGGCACTTCGTAGGTCACGCCGCCATGCGTCACCGAATCGCCGACAAGCGCCACGCACGGTTGAGTCTCCAGCACGATGAGCGGAATGGGCGTGGGAGTGGCCGTCATGCTTGGCGTGAAGGTTGCAGTGGCGGTCGCTGTGGGCGTGGCAGTCGCTGTAGCAGTTGCTGTGGCGCTAGGCGTGCGTGTTGGCCTCGGGGTAGCCGTGGCTGTAGGCGTCGACGTGCGCGTGGCAGTTGGCGTCAGCGTGGCGGTTGCTGTGGCGCTGGGCGTGTGTGTCGGCGTGGCGCTAGGCAGGAGCACTATGGCAGTTGCTGTTTGCAGCACGGCATCAAGCCGTTGCGGCGCCTTAAGCAGGATCAGCAGTCCGAGCAGCGCGATCACGAGCGCCGAGCCGATCAGCACAGTCAAACGGCGCGCTACAGGCGGCCGCTCGTCCAGCGCGGCTTCTAGATCGGTGTGCATGTCGATGGCGCGCTTGAAGCGGCCCTGGGCTGCCTTGCGCAAGGCACGGCGCACTGCCTCAGAAGGCGCGCCAAGGCACAAAAGCTCTGCCAGAGCGCTCAGATCGGCGCGCTGTGCTTCAGGCGTGAGCGCTTGGCAGCTCAGCTCAAAAGCGCGCAGTGCCACAGCGCCGCTCGGCAAACGCACGACAGCAGAAGCGCGTAGGTCGCCATGGGCGACGCCTTGCGCGTGCGCATAATCGAGCGCAGCGCTCAGCTGCGCGCTCAAGGCGCGCAAGCTCGCTTGGCTCAGGCGCTTTTTGAAGCGCAGAGTCGGCAGCAGCGCGCTGACGACGTAGTAGTCGCCTTGTGGCGTCCTGCCGCCTGTCTGGAAGGTGTAAATGTGCGGATGCTTCAAGCGGCGCGTCAGGCGCAGCCGCTCAATGAAGCGCGCTTGCGCCACGCGATCGGCCGCAGAGGCCACGCTCAGCCAAACGCGCGCGCCGCTTTGGACATGCTGTGCAAGGTAGGCTTGATGATCGCTGCTGCTCTCAAGCGCTCTCAGAACGCGATAATCGCCAAAGCACTGCTCTGCAGTCATGGCTCGGTTGTTCAGCTCAGCCTGATTCACGCGATAAGCATAGCGCGCTTGATAAAATGCGCCACAATCTTCAAATGCTTAGCTGAGGACGCGCTACTAGAGGTGACGCTAGTGACGCGCGTTCGCAAAGGCACTTTGAGCAACCGAGCCAGTCAGAAGGGATAGAAGTGCCGCAGGAAGCCGATCAGCGGCGCCTGAGGGCCGTGCCACCGTGCGGATTGCACAGCGGCACAAGCCTAGCTCACCACTGGAATTCGTAGATGCTGGTGTACTGATCGATCACCTCGCGCCGAATCTTGAGCGTGTGCATATCTGGCACAAGGCGCTTGGCAACGGCCCACCAAATGCCGTAGTGCAAGTCTTGTGGGAAGGGCATGTGGACGTGCATGCGATAGTGGCGCTCGCCGAGCTTCTCGGCGCGAATCGTGCCAGGATCGCCGTTGCGGTAACAGGCGCGGTTCATGGCATCTGCCAGCTCAAGGCATTGCTCAAAAGAGGTGATCTCGGGCGGAAACTCGAAGACTTCGCCTGCCTTCATGCCAATGGCCACCATGTTGAACATGCCGCCTGTGTCGTTGACGATATCCGTGAATAAATCCAGCACAGGCTGCAGCGGATACCACTTGTCCAGTTCGATGTGCTCAAAGCCATGCTTGCGCAAGAGCGGCAAAAGCGCCTCACGCTCAACTGAATAGACAGTGCCTTGCAGCATCGCACCGATGATCTCCGTGTTCGGATCGAAGGCGAGGTATCGGACGCGCTCAGAGCGTTCAGCCAATTCACTCATGAATAAACTCTCCCTTAAATCTTAAGAATTCTCAAGCTCTCCGCTCAATCTAAACATTGAATAAGCTTGGCGCATTTAACAAAAGGATAACATCGGCGCCTACAGACAGCCGCAAGAATCCTGCCGCAAGAATCCTGCTGCGGCTGCCTCAGCGCCTGTGAGCCTGCTTTTGGGCAAAACGCCATGCCAACGCGGCGCGCTTTTGTGATATACTTCACGCTAATTCATAGCCTACCTCGCACAGATTGGAGTCGGCTCGTATGCGTAACTTTCAGACTTTAGATGAAGCGAAGGTTGACTCCGCTTCAGAGAGCATGGAGATGTTCCTGAGCGCTGCGGATGACGATGAGCCGCGCCTTGCCATTCGGCGCGAAGGCGCCTACGTCACGCTCTCGGCCAGCTACGGCCCGCTAGAGATCGCCATGCGCCCGCGCTACGAAGAGCTGATGCGCGCCATTGCGCGGCTGACGATCGTGGATGGCCTGATGACCACGCGCCAAGTCGGCACGAGCCACGCTTATCTGGCGCTTGGGCTGCACAATGACGGCAGCCTGCTCATGCGCCTGACTATCGTCGCCGACGCAACGGGCCACCTCAGCATCAACCTGCGCCTCACAGATGCCGTGCGCCAACAGCTCTACCAATGGCTGAACGTCGCTGCTTATAACGGACGCGATGTGCGCGATACCCAGACCTGAGGTTGCCGCGCTGCGCCAAGCGCAGTATGATCGGCGCGCAAAGGAGGCAACACGCCGCGTATGGACTTGAAGCTCTCAGTCGTGACTATCGAAAAGCCTGAGACGATCAACTTCGTGCTTGGGCAAAGCCATTTCATCAAAACGGTCGAAGATATCCACGAGACGCTGGTCAGCACTGTGCCGAACATC
>RFIM01000125.1 GCA_003695215.1 Chloroflexota bacterium | reverse complement strand
TGAGTCATCATGGGCAACTTGACGCTTGAACGCTTCTTGCAGAATCTGAATCCGTTCTCGAACGATCCTTTCAACCTGATCTGGGGCATCTCGCTGTATTCGGTCTTCTTCCTATGCCTGATCATGCTCTTCAGGCAGCGCCGCCCGCAGATGCCTGTGCAGCTGTTCCTGGTCGGCGCGATGCTGCTGGCAATCGTGGATAAAGTGGCAACGGGCAACCTACCAGGCGCGCTCTTCCGCAATAACGAGCTGATCACGCTCTTCTTGCGCGTGGGCGTCTTCTCCTTGCCACTCCTAGCTGTGGCCGTCACTAAGACGGAGAAATCGCGCATCTGGGGCATTTTGGCAGTCGGCATTGGCATGGTTTATGTGCTGCTGCGCGGCGTTTTGGAGATGGGCTGGTTCGGCTCAGTGCGAACGCCGCGCTGAGCGCGCTACAAGCCTTCTGACTTAACGGCGTTCCAGAGTGCGTCCAGCTCGTCGAGCGTCATGCTCTGGAGCGCCTTGCCCTGCGCAGCCGCTTGTTGCTCAAGGCGCTGGAAGCGGCGCACAAATTTGGCGATGTTCTCGCGCAGCGCCGCTTCAGGATCGATCTGATACCAGCGCGCCAGATTGACCAAACTGCTCAACACATCGCCGAACTCTTCGCGGCGCTGCTCGGCATCGTCTGCCCTGAGCAGCTCGTCCAATTCTTCGCGCACTTTAGCGATCACGTCCTCAAGGCGGCTCCACTCAAAGCCGACCCGCGATGCACGCGCGTGGATCGCTGCTGCGGCAGCTAGGGCAGGCAAGGTTTTCGGCACGCCGTCTAACGCTGAAGGCCCGCGCTCAGTTATGCCTTCGGCAGCGCGCTCTTGGCGCTTGATCTGATCCCAGTTGGCATGCACTTGTGCCGAATCGCTCACTTGTACATCGCCCCAGACGTGCGGATGACGTCTGATCAACTTCTGGCAGACGTGCGCGATCACATCCGCCATGCTGAACTCGCCGCTCTCGACTGCGATCTGCGCATGGAAGACGACCTGCAGCAGTAGATCGCCTAGCTCGCGCTTGAGCAACTCGATATCGCCATTATCAAGCGCTTCTAACACTTCGTAGGTCTCTTCGAGCAAATAGGGACGCAATGACTCGTGCGTCTGCTGCCGATCCCAAGGGCAGCCATCAGGCGCGCGCAAATGTGCCATGATCTCTTGGAAGTGCTCGAAGCTGCCAGGCAGCTGAAGTGGCGGCACATAAAGCGAGGTCAGATGATCGACAGGCTGCCGATCCAACGCATAGAGCGGCAGGCGCTCAAGGCGCTGCGATAGCGTACCTGCACCGTGTACCAGGATCACCTCATGCGTCTCAGGGTATTGATTGGCGAGCGTCAGCTTGACATCGCTGGCAACAGCGCTGCTGTAGACTTGCGCCAACAGCGCTGGCACATCAGGGTTCAGCGGCGGATGGTGCATGTGCGCGATAGTCTCGGCATCGTGAATTTGCAATCCGTCCAGCGCATCTATGCCGAGCGCGCCGATCAGCGGCTCAATGAAACTCAGGCCGTCCACAATCTGCACAGGCACGGACTGCGCGCGCGCTTGCTGTAGGATCAACGTCACGGTCTGCTCGCCCACCAGCGGATGCCCTGGCACAGCGTAAACCACGCCTTGCGGCCGCCGACCGAGCCGCACAATCTCCTCAGCGATGCGCTGGTAAAGTGAGGCAAAATCTTCAGCCGCATCATACCAGGCATCGAAGCTGTGCAGCTTGCGGATCGGCAAATCACTCACGTTTGGATGGCGCGCCGTGCGCAAGTAGACTTCCTCAGCTTCGCTCAGGATGCGCCAAGCGCGCCGTGTCAATAACTCAGGATCGCCTGGACCGAGTCCGAGGATGGTGATATTCATAGAACCTCATCAAGCGCTACAAATCTCAGAGTGTGGCAGCAAAGGCGCGTAGCCGTTCGCTTGTGCGGCGCTTCATTGGCACGCCATGACCGAAACACAGCGTCTCGATCTCGAGCGTCGCTAATTTCTTGATGCTGCGCTTCGCCTCAGCCATATCAGGTGTGAACTGCGCTAGCGGCAAGCTGAGCCTGCCAAAGCGCGCGATTGCGTCGCCACAGAAGAGCAGTTTGCGCGCGGGCGAGTAAAAAACGACCTGCCCGCGCGCATGACCAGGCGCCGCGATCACCTGTAAATCAGGCAGGACTTCAGGCAGCACCTCACCTTCGGCGATCTCGCGGTCAACTTGGCTCGGCGGCATGCCGCGAATACCGATCAAGGCCGAGATGCGGCGCGTTAGCGCTGTCTCTTTGTAAGTTGCAGCGTAAACTACAGGCTGCTGGCCGCGGATGATAGGCGCCTCGAGCGCGTGCGCATAAACTTGCGCGCCGCTCGCCCTGACTAGCGCCGCTAAGGCGCCGACGTGATCAGGATGCGCATGCGTGATCAGAATGCGCCGAATCGCCTGCAGGCTATAGCCCGCACGTGCCAAATCACGCTCGATAGCCCGCTCAGCGCCTTCCACGCTCGCATCGATCAGCGTCAGGCCATCAGCGCCTGCGATCACATATACGCGCCCGATAGGCAGCCCTTGAATGGTATATATGTCGTCGTGAATTCTGTGCATCCTGTGAAGAATCTTGCCTAGCTGTCCACGCCGATTGAGTATAGCCATTTTGTGAGCAAAGGACAGCTCTCAGGCACATCTGAGAGCTGTCCTCATGCTTGATAAAGAGCGCTTGCTCAAGCGGCGCGTGCGCGCAGCGTGATCAGATCGGCAAGGGCATCAAGCACTTCACGGCTATTAGCAGGCGTCATCTCAACTGTCTCGTCGACGATGCGCGCTAGCCAGAAGCCACTGGCTTCGTTGAGCACGATCAGCGAGTCAGATTGCACGCTGCCATCAGGCTGCGGATAAATCATCGAGACGGCCATACGCCGCGAAGGCTGCGTCACAGCAGCTACGATCTCAGCAGGCACGCCTATCTCGGTCAACTCCTGAGCTAATTCCGCCTGCTGTCCTGCCCGATTCAGCTCTGCAATGCGTTCCCAGAGGCTCAACGGCATACTGATGCCTTGACTATCGACTTTGGCCGTGCTGTTCGGATCGATTCGCATCAGTTGCGCCAACATGACCGTCATCGAAAGGCTATCTGGCACAGTCTGGAAGCGCTGAACGCGCGGCAAAATCGTGCTGTGGTAGACAGTGACGCCAGGCGCAATGTAGAACCAGTGCTGCTCGCTGCGATTCTGCTCATCCACTGCTGTCAGCGAGAGTGCCGCACCAAAGAGTGTGCCTGCGCCAACCATGGCCAGGATGCCGTCTTCAACAGCGACCGTGCCTTCGGCCGTGATCGTCGCCAAACCGCGCGCCAGCAAGACGCTCTGAATGGCGGCATCTACGTTCTCGTCCAGCGTCACAGTCGGCTCAAAGCCAGGCAGGCGCTGCGCGCCAAGCTGACGCAGGATCGCAATCACTTCATAGTCGCTCAGATCGACCAGAATGGCTGGCACACGCTCAGGCGTGCTATCAGTTGGATTCGTCATCAGATGGATCTCCGTTCTTCAGACTCGACGTTTCAGTTTACCATAGGATTTTAGAGAAGCCGCTGACGAAGCGATCTACGTTATCAGCGATATTACCGAGCACATCTGCAGCGCGCTTCGCCATACCCGCACTTGTGTGCAATGCCAGCATTGCCCCTTCTGCTGGTGCACTAACTAAGCCAAGAGCAAAGCGCCCGATCTCTTTGGCAACACCGCTAGCAGCGACTGTGATGTCGCCTTGTTGGACGCCACTACGAATAGCGCCGACGATGCCATCAATCCGACCATCAAGACTCAGGTTATCGAGCGCAGCAGATAGGCGTCCTGCTGTTTGACGAATGCTCTCAGCACGTGCTAGATCGCCATAGGCAAGCCATTCGGCATTGTTGGCTGCACCTTGTGCCAAAGCCTGCCCGACTATCTGAATGCCTGCATCCGCAAGCAAAACCGCCCTCCCTGCTGGATTCAGACCAATTAAGCCTTGAACGACGCCGCTGGCCAGTTGATCGAATATAACATCGCCGTCAATTTTTGAGCCATTCAAGTATGCGAAGGCGAGGTCGACAACGCCGCTAGCTACACCACCGCCTACAGCCCCCACCACATTTTTGAAGGCTTTGCTGCCGTGCTTGATGAAGTTCTTTGATGCTTCGCCAGCAAGTTCACCTAGCCCTGAGCCAACAATCGTATTGAGCGATTTAATAAAACCATTGCGCGGATCGCGCCCACCTTGAAATAGGTCGCGTAAAAATTGCGCTGCGCCGCCGAGGATGCCGCCGCCTGCTCCGACACCGACAGCCCCACCACCTGCCACAGCAACATCGCCAGCAAAGAGCATGCCCGCCTCGCGTTCATGCTGCGCTAGCGTTTGTGCGATGCGCGTTGTGGCACTGCTGGCATCATCCAGCGCATTGCGCAGCCGTTGCATCGCAGGCGAGACCACATTCTGCATCTCAGCATAGAATCGGTCAGCGCCCTTGCCGATCCAGCCGCCGCGCTGCAGATCGTCGACGCAGCGCTGCACAACACAGATTAGGTTGTGAGTATCCTGCGCCTTTGCAGCAAAATGCTTAGCGATTGTGCTTAAACTATCGTAATCTGCTTGGATTCGTGGCGCACTCATAGCTGTTCCCTTCTTGTAAAAGCACCTCATCTCAATTTTAGAATATCCTGCTACACAATCATTTACTACAGCCAGCCCGCGGAGCGATTTTTTCAAGTTTTTTACAAGATCGATTCACTCTGATTATTTTTTGCGCCCTTCAGAGCGCCTGGGCGCCCAATTGTGCAGCTTGTGAGAACGTGATAGGATTGATGGCATAGCAATCGGGCAAGCTGTTCGAATTCTCAAACGCATTACATGACCGTCAAAGACGACTCGATTACAATTAAAGGCATCCGTGAAGGGCTGATGCTGACGCTGAAAGCCAGCGACAATGAGTGGAGCGATTTGGTGACGCGCCTGGCCGCGCGCATCGATGAGAACCGCACCTTTTTCAGCGGCGCCCAAGCGCGAATCGCCCTGAACGTTGGCGAGCGCCCAGTCTTGCCGCACGAGCTGGATAGCCTGCGCCTGATGCTGAGCAAACGCGGCATCACGCTCTGGGCAGTCATCAGCAGCAGCGCCACAACGCAAAGCACGGCGCGCAACATGGGCTTAGAGACGTCTCTAGTCGCTGATGGCGGTCAATTGGAAGTGCCGGAGATCAGCTCTGAGGAGACAGGCACAGCAGCAATTTTGGTCAATCGAACTTTGCGCAGCGGGCGGACAGTGCGCTATGGCGGCAGCGTGGTCGTGATCGGCGATGTCAATCCAGGCGCGGAAATTGTGGCAGGCGGCAATGTGATCGTCTGGGGCAAACTGCGTGGCACAGTCCACGCTGGCGCCAACGGCGATGAGAGCGCCTTCGTCTGCGCGCTCGACTTAGCGCCCACGCAACTGCGTATCGCCGGCTACATCACGGTCTCACCGCCTGACCGACGACGCAAGCCGAAGCCTGAGATCGCTTTTGTGCGGCAAGGGCGAATTGTTGCAGAGGCGTGGAATGGTTGAGCCTGAAAAGAGAGGTCATCTTGCAAACAGGGACGAGACAATCTGCTAGCCGTGTGATCACTGTTACGTCGGGCAAAGGCGGCGTTGGCAAAACGACGGTCACTGCCAATCTCGCAGCGGCGTTAGCGCGCTTAGGTAAGCGTGTGGTCTGCATCGATGCGGATATCGGTCTGCGCAACCTCGATCTGATCCTGGGTGTGGAGAATCGCATCGTCAATGACATCGTAGATGTAGTCGAAGGGCGCTGTCAGCTGGCGCAAGCGCTCATCCGCCACAAGGCCTATCCTGAGCTGTACGTCTTGCCTGCCGCCCAGAATCGTGATAAGACGGCCGTCAGTCCTGCGCAGATGATCCGCATCACTGATGCGTTGCGCTCTCAGTTCGAGTTCATCCTGATAGATAGCCCAGCAGGCATCGAGCGCGGCTTTAAGAATGCTGTGGCGCCTGCTGATGAAGTCCTGATCGTCACCAATCCCGAAGTCTCAGCCGTGCGCGATGCGGATCGGATCATCGGCCTGATCGAACTTTTGGAGAAGCGCCCGCCTTCGCGTTTGATCATCAATCGCGTCAAGGCAGAGATGATCAAGCGCGGCGAGATGCTCTCGGCCGACGATGTGACCGATATCCTCTCGATCGAGCTGATCGGCGTGGTGCCAGAAGACGAGAGCGTTTTGATCGCAGGCAATCGTGGGCTGCCCGAGCTGAATTCGCGCTCAGGGCAGGCATTTGTAGAAATTGCGCGGCGTTTGCTCGGCGAGAACGTGCCACATACTTACCACAACGCTTCACAAGGCTTCTTCAAACGGCTGACACGGCTTTTCACAGGCGCTGGAGCGCGGCAAGGGAGCGCATTCGATGAGTAGCTTTTGGGAACGCCTGTTAGGGCGCCGCAATCAGACGGGCAGCGGCAGCGTGGCGAAGCAACGCCTACAGTTAGTGCTAGTGACGGATCGCAGCGAGCTGCCGCCTGAGACCATCCAGCGCATGAAAGACGAGATCATTGCCGTGATCTCAAAATACGTGCCGATCGCGCATGATAAAGTCGAGATCAACCTTGAGCAGCGCCAACGCGATAATTGGCTAGTCGCTGATATTCCGCTGCTGCGCGCCACGCCACACAATGCGCCTGTTGAGCCGACCGCAGAGAGCAGCGCGGCTGACGATGCATGAGCCAGCTGAGCG
>RFIM01000124.1 GCA_003695215.1 Chloroflexota bacterium | reverse complement strand
GGCTTGCTGAGCTTGCCACGGACACTCGGCGCGCATCCACAGACGGGCAAGCCGATCAGCGCAGGCGTCGGGCGTTTTGGCGCGTATGTGCGCCACGGCGACGAATTCCGTTCGCTCAGCTCAAGCGATGACGTGCTGACGATCGATCTAGAGCGCGCCCTAGAGCTGCTCAACCAGCCCAAAGGCGCAGCCCGTGCGCGTAGGAAAATCGCGCCTATCCGCGAGCTAGGCCTGCATCCTGAGGATCAGGCGCCTATCGCGCTGATGGACGGGCCGTATGGCTTGTACATCAAGCATGGCAAACTGAACGTCAAGCTGCCGTCTGAAATCGCGCCCGAAAAGCTCACTTTAGCGCAGGCGCTCGATCTGCTGGCTCAGAAACGCCAAGCGGATAGCACCTCAAAGGCGAAGCTGCCGCGCCGTGCCGCTAAAGCCGATACCGCGGCGCCGACTCAAAAGCCACGCAAGTCGCGCAAGTCCAAAGGCGCAGCCTAGCCGAGCGACGCGGCATCAAGGCGCGTACTCGCGGATGAAAAAGTAGATCGTCATGACGACGCCGACGAGGATCACGAAGCGGCGCACGATCTTCGGATCGAGACGCTGCGCGTAAGCAGCGCCGCCATAGCCGCCTAGAATCGCGCCGATGATCATGATCACAGCGTACTGCCAGAAGATCGTCCCTGCGATCACAAAACGGACTACTGCCACGCCATTGATCAAAGTCGCTAACAGCACCTTCAAGCCGTTCATGGTATGGATGTTGGTCATGCCTGCCAGCGCCAGCGCCGCCAACATCAAAATGCCGATGCCGCCGCCGAAAAAGCCGCCGTAGACGGCGATCAAGAACTGCAGCACTGCTACGACCAGCGCCACAAAGATGCCACCTGCAGCCAGCCGCTCGCTGAAGCGCGCCCGCAGCGCGCGCGTCACCTCGCCGCCAACCGCAAAAATGCTGACGGCGAAAAGCATCAGCCACGGCAGCAGCCGATCAAAAGTTGCCTGCGGCGTGCGCAACAGAATTTCTGCGCCTGAGAGGCCGCCTAGCAAGCTGGTCAGCGAGAGGAAGATGACCAAGCGCCGATCTTGGCGCGCAAGCTCGGCTCGATAAGCGCCAACGCTGGCAATCGAGCCAGGCCATAGCGCTGTTGTGTTCGTGGCATTGGCGTTGATAGACGGCACGCCGACGCTCACCAGCGCAGGGAACGAGATGAAGCTACCGCCGCCGGCAACCGAGTTCAGCGCGCCGCCGAGAAAGGCTGCTGCAAAAAGCAAGAGCGATTCCATGTGATTTTAAGGACGACTTTCTGTCTGATGCTTGTCGCGCAGATGCACAACCTGACCTGCGCGACTCTAGCATGCTGCGCTGATTTCCGCTATAGCTTGACTCAAGCCTTGACCTTGCTATATAGTTAGGCAAGACAAGCGAAGGACATTCCACGCCATGACTGTCGTTCATGCGCCCACAATGGCTTTCCACCGCAACTGGATCGGTTTGCTGGAAAGCTTGGTGCGCCACTTGCCTGATGCCTACACATGGCGCAAAAACGGCGCGTTGATGGTGCGCACAGGCTGGCAGCTGGCTATCTTCAACGGCGCTGTGTTAGAACGGATCGAAGACCTGAGCCTCACTAGCCTGCACAGCTACATCGCGCCTTTCGAAGCCCTCGGCGAGCCATACTCGATCCAAGTTTGTGCGCCGAGCGCACGTCCGCTGCAGGCCGAATTCCTCTGGTCTGAGCATTTCACCGAGCTGTTATGCGATCCGCTCATGCTCTGCGAAGATGAACTCAACCTGCCTGATATCCAACCTCAAGTTCACGTCCACTTTGTGGAGACGCTCGCCGATCAAGCGCTCTACAAACGGCTGGTGATGGAAGGCTTCGACTTGGTCGGCGACTCGGCTGAGGAATTCTTGGATGTGCTGCTGTGCCTGCCCGAAGCTCGGCATGTAGTCGCCCGGCTGGATAACCGCCCATGCGGTGCAGGCAGCGTGACACTTTGTGGCGGTGTAGCCGGCGTTTACAACGTCACAACTCTGCCCTTTGCACGGCGACGTGGCGTGGCCTCTGCAATGATGCAAGCCTTGCACGAGTGCGCACGCGCCGAAGGCTATAGCGGCACAGCTCTGGCGGCTTCCAGCATGGGCGCGCCGCTCTACCGCCGACTCGGCTATCAGGCCGATGGCTATCAGCTGGCTTACGTGCCGATTAAAGATCACTTCTAGAAGTGCCATCAGCATGCTTTTAGGCTAAAATTGCCACAAGGCTTGGGAATTCCAGATAGGTAGTAGCTGATCATGATCGTCAAACGGCTAGGGCTGCCCATTGCCCTGCTCATTGTAGCAATCCTCTCCATTGAAGTGACGCTGACCGTGCTGCGCCAGCGTCATATCGACGTGACCTTCACAGCCCATAGCGCAGCGCTCGCTCAGGCTGAAGCACAAGCCGCGCCTGAGAGCAGCACAGACGATCCTGTGCTGATCCTCGCGCCTGATGGCGACCTGACTGTGACCGTCGCCTGGTCTTACCAGATCGGCCCGCGCTTCCCGACTACAGTAGTGCGTGCGCGCGTGCGCACCGAACAAGGCGAGACTGTCGCTGAAGAGAGTCTGAGCATCACTTGCAACAATCCGCTAGGCTGCAGTGGCAGCCAGGCCTTGCCTTTGCGCTATGGCGTGCGCGCCCAAGGCGACCAAGAGACGGATTGGGCGCTTGGGCGCTACATTGTCGAAGTCACGCGCACCTACAGCGGTCAGGAGCCAGTGGCCATCAGCTCACGGCGCCTGACAGTCATCAATCCTTAGCGGCGCGCTACGCGCAGAGCGGCTGAGAGAACGGCCTCGCGGCGAATCAGGCTCAAGCACGGATGATTGGCCGCATCATCGCCTGCCCAGTCCAGGATGCGGCAGGGACGGCAAGCGATCTCAGCGGCAAGCACAGCGTGCCGCGCCGAATTGCCCCACGGCCCGAAGCGCATCGGATCAGACGGCCCGAACAAATGCACGCTCGGCGCGCCAACTGAGACCGCAATATGCAGCGGGCCAGTGTCCGCGCCCAAGACGACGACTGCGCCTGCGTAGAGCGCTGCCAATTGGCTCAGATTCGTCTCGCCGAGCAGCGAGTACGCCGCAGTGCGCCGTATGTGTGCGCTGATCGCTGCTGCTGCGGCATGTTCGCGCTCACTGCCCGTCAAGGCAATGGCGACGCCGAGCTTTTCGACCAATTGATCGGCCACGTAAGCCCAATTCTCGGCTGTCCACGTCTTGTAGGCACTTCCCGCGCCCACATGAATGACGGCGTAGCGCTTTGCGTCTTCGCCCAGCAGGCTGCGCACATAGGCTGTATCTTCCTCAGTGAACGGAAACGGCGCACTTAAATCCTGCGGCACTTGCCCGCCTGTCCATTCGGCGATCAGCGCGGCATTCTCCAAGGCACAATGCGCCTCACGGTAAGGCACGGTGTGCGTCAGAAATGGCGCTACATTGGGCAGATCGTAGCCGACGCGCTTTGGAATGCCTGCCCATTTTGCCAGCAGCGCGCCCCACCAATGATCAGGGCGCAAAATGAGCGCAATCCCTGCCTCGATATGCCGCACTTGGCGTGCTGCACGCCACGCTTGCCAGTACGGACGCCATAGCGCGCCGCGCCGCCTGCTGCGCCCAAAACCTGGAAAAGGCAAAGTAACTACCTGATCGACCTCAGGGTAAGCAGCAAAAACCTCAGCCGACCAGGCGCCGCACAGGACGATCAGGCGCGCCTGCGGCTGTGCTGCGCGCAAAGCGCGAATGGCAGGCATGCTCAGCACAGCATCGCCAATATGATCAGGGCGAATGAGCAAGAACGTATTTGGATCGGCGCGGCGCGCCTGCCAAGTTGGCACTTTAGCTATCCCGCGCAGCAGCGCGTCCCGAATCCGCTCGGATCGGCGCGGCGCATGCCGTTTGGCAGCCAAGGCACGATTGCGCGCTGCCAGCTCAGCCAGTTGAGATGCGTTCAAAGCCAAGTCTTTCATAAACTCTGAGCAGGCAAGGCAGAATGGCAGACCAGTCATAGCGCGCTTGCGCCAATTGGCGTGCTGCAGCGCCAAGCGCGGCGCGCCGCGCTGGATCTTTCAGCAAGCCAATGATTGCTTGTGCGAACGAGAGCGCATCATCGGCAATGATCGCCTCGCGCCCATTTTGTAGCGCCAAGCCCTGCGCGCCAATGCTGGTCGAGACGATAGGGCAACCGACTGCCATTGCTTGCAATAGTTTCAGGCGTGTGCCACTGCCCATGCGCAGTGGCGCAATGTAGATCGTCGCTGCGTGCAAGAATGGCGCCACATCTTGCACAAAGCCTGTGATCTCCACATCTGGGCGCTGACGGATCGTCTCAAGGCGCGCATGCGGCTTGTTGCCGACAATGAACAAGCGCACTGTTGGCACAGCCTGACGCACCCGATCCAGCACATGATCCACGAACCATAGCACTGCGTCCACATTCGGGCGGTAATTCATAGTGCCTGTGAAGAGCAGCGCTGCATCGCCAAGGTTGAGCTGAGCGCTCGGTTGTGCGTAATCGGCTGTGAAAATGCCATTCGGCACGACTTCAATAGGCTTCTCAGGCACGAGCTTGCGCAGCGCTGCTGCATCCGCTTCACTGACGGCGATGACTGTGTCGACTTCACGGCATACAGCGCGTTCAAAACGCAGCAAGCGCCGCCATTGGATGAACGAGTAGAGCGCTTGCGGCAGGCGCGAAAGCTGACGTCGATCGACGCTGTAGATCGAGCGCTGCAGGGCGTATTCGGCGTTGTAGGCATCGTAGATCAGGCGCGTTTGCGGCGCCGCGGCGCGCAGGATAGGCAGGTAGGTTGCCATCTCAAGGCTTTGAATATGGATGACATCGTAGCGCACAGCGCCGAGCTGCTCGCGCAGCGCTGTGGCAAAAGCAGGCGAGTCGAAGCGGCGCGCGAGATCAGCGTGTGGCGTCAGCAACAGGTCGCGCAGGCGCTGACGTGCGCTGCGCGGCACATAAGGCACGCTGCACAGGCAGTTGCAGAGCGCTGCAAGCGGCGTTTGCTCAAGCGGCGGCGCATTCGGCTCGCTGAAGGTCAGCAGGTCGAGTTGATACCCTGCCTTGTGCAAACCATTGAGCAAGCCATAGACGCGCAAAGCGCCGCCACTGTAGGGCGGATAAGGCACTTGAGAAGTTAGGAAGAGAATGCGCATGAACGCTCACTCAGTTTCATCTTTGAAGCTCATCCAAGCACGCGCTGATAAACCTGCAGCACGATGTGCGCCGTTTTCTGCCAGGTGAAGTGCCGAGCGCGCTCTAGGCCTGCAGCGCGGCTACGGGCGCGGAATTCCGAGTCAGTTAGTGCGCGCGCCAGCGCCGCAGCGATCTCTTCGGGCTGCTCAGGCTCGACGAGCAAACCTGCCTCGCCAACGACCTCAGGCAGCGCGCCACGCCGTGAAACCACTGTCGGCGTGCCGCATGCCATAGCTTCTAACGGCGGAAAGCCGAAGCCTTCATAGAATGATGGCTGCACCAAGACTGCTGCGCCGTTGTAGAAGGCAGGTAGCTCAGCCGACGGCAAGTTCTCCAACCAG